>JBDTQQ010000346.1:0-3797 GCA_039932075.1 Pseudarthrobacter sp.
GTATTTGGACGAGGACGGCAACATCAACGATGCCGGACAGCACGAGCTGACTGAATTCGTCCTTGAAGCCTGGGAGTTTGCCGCCCGGCACAAGGCCGATGACCTGCTGGCCTTTTGTACATCGGCCATCCGCGAAGCCACCAACGGCCCAGCGGTACTGGCACGGGTCAAGCACGAGACCACGGTGACACTGCAGGAACTGACGGGCAGCGAAGAAGCGTCCATGACCTTCTTCGCCGTGCGCCGCTGGTACGGCTGGGGAGCCGGCCCGGTCCTGAACCTGGACATTGGCGGCGGCTCCTTCGAAATGGCGTTCGGCCAGGATGAGTTGCCGGAGGTTGCCACCTCCGTCCCGCTCGGAGCGAGCCGCCTGACCCGGGACTGGCTGGCTGAGGATCCGCCGTCGGCCAAAAGCGTCAAGGAGCTCCGCCGTTATATCCGGAGTACGCTCGCTCCCGCGGTGAGTAAGTTCGAGGGTTTGGGCCGGGCCAACCTGGTGGCGGGGACCTCCAAGACTTTCCGTTCTCTGGCGCGGATAGCCGGGGCAGCCCCGAGCGGCGCCGGCCCGTACGTGAAGCGGGAGCTGAACGGGACGGATTTGGGGGTCTGGGCCCAGCGGATTTCCGCCATGAAGGTCGAGGACCGGCTCTTCCTGCCCGGGGTGTCCGATGCCCGCGCCCATCAAGTCCTAGCCGGGGCGCTGGTTGCTGAAGCCGCGCTGGAGATGTTCAAGTTCAAGAAAATAAGGATCTGCCCCTGGGCACTGCGCGAGGGACTCATCCTGCGGCGCTTGGACCAGCTGGTCTTTGCGGGTCCGCTGGATCCGGCACCCCACATCGTTGAACTCGGCCCAGCCCGGAATGGCGTCGAGGCAACACCCGCCTAAGGTTGCAGGATTAGGAGCCAACGTGGAGTCGATGCCACTGCCGGTGTTGCTGCTGATTTTTGCTGCCGCCGCGGCCGCCATCTGGCTGGCCGGAGTCCAGCTGTCCCGGCAGACTGACATTCTTGACGACAGGCTCCACCTCGGATCGGCACTTGGCGGCCTGATCCTTCTGGCAGTGGCCACAAACCTCCCGGAGGTTGCCATTACGGTGAGTGCGGCCGCCACCGGAAATATCGGCGTTGCGGTGGGTAACATCCTGGGCGGCATTGCGATCCAGACGGTGGTGCTTGTTGTCCTGGACCTTTTCGGTACCAAGGGCCCCGAACCGTTGAGCTACCGGGCGGCGTCCTTGTCGCTGGTCATCGAGGCGGTTACGGTCATCGGGGTACTCGGTGTCGTGATCGCGGGCAGCCAAATGCCGGCGTCGCTGGTGGCATTCCGGCTCACGCCAGCAGCAGTGCTGATCGTCCTGATCTGGTTGTTGGGCTTGTTCCTGGTCCAACGCTCCCAGAAATCCCTGCCGTGGCATGAGCAGGGACATGCTCCAGATAGCCAGGCGAAGCCGCGCGGACACAGCAAGGCGACGTCCGCGAAGAACGCAAAGGCCCAGAGCACCGCGCGCTCGGTCACAATCTTTACTATTGCCGCCGCCGTCACCCTCGCTGCCGGCGTGGCGCTGGAACGCAGCGGCGACGCGATCGCGGGCCATATGGGTCTCTCAGGGGTCCTTTTTGGCGCCACCTTCCTGGCGCTGGCAACGTCTTTGCCGGAGATCTCCACCGGGCTGGCCTCGATCAAGCAGGGGGATTACAAGCTGGCGTTCAGCGACATTTTCGGAGGCAATGCGTTTCTGCCCGTACTCTTCCTGGTTGCCATACTAATCTCCGGAAAACCGGTTCTTCCGCAGGCCCAGTCAACGGACATCTATCTCACAGCAGTGGCCATCCTGCTGACGCTGGTGTACATGATGGGGCTGATCTTCCGGCCTCGGCGGAAAGTGCTGGGCATGGGGGTCGACTCCCTGGTGGTCCTGATCCTGTACCTGCTCGGCGTCGCCGGCCTTTTCGCCGTCGCCTCCTCGGCCTAACCGCGGTTAACGCGAAAGCGCCGGGGTTCGCAGCAGGAAAATGGGGGAAAACCTGCTGCAGACCACCGGCGCCTCGGGCAAACATCCCCATGCTTGCCGCATCACTCGCACCCTCAATGAGGTAATAACTACGATAGGACGGCAACTTGTGAGCAAGCTGCAGCCAACATGGGAGTCCGCTGGGAGTTGAAATAGGCGAGTTCCCGCCGGGACTGATTAGTTCATTTCTGCGCCCGTCCAGCCGAACTGCAATGATGGGTCCATGAGCAACCGAATCGCCTTCTTGGGCTGTGGATCCATGAACGAAGCCATCCTTTCCGGTCTCCTCGGGGCTGGAACCGACCCCGCCGACGTCGTGGCGACTGTCAGGCGGGCCGAACGCGCTGAGGAACTGGCCGAGCGCCATCACGGTATTACGGCCATCGCCGGTGACGAGGAGCCGGACAACAACAAACAGGCAGCCAAGGGAGCCGGCGTCGTGATCCTCGGCGTAAAGCCTGTCGGTATCGCCGATCTGGCGCGTGAAATCAGCGGCTCACTGTCGCCGAAGACCATCGTTGTCAGTGTGGCCGCTGCCGTGTCTTTGGCGCAGCTTGAAGCGGCGCTGCCAGCCGGCCAGCCGGTGATCCGGACCATGCCCAACACACCCGCCAAGCTGGGACGCGGCGTCGTCTCGGTATCGCCGGGTACTCATTGCTCGCCCGAGCAGCTGCAGCAGGCGAAAGATATCTTCAAGGCAGCGGGCACCGTGGTGGAGGTGCCGGAGGAGCAGGTGGACGCTGTCTCTGCCATCAGCGGCTCGGGCCCCGCTTACGCTTTCTACCTTGCCGAGGCCATGGCGGCCGCAGGCGTCGAGTTGGGCCTGGATCATGACCTGGCGCTCCTCCTGGCCAGGGAGACCGTAGCGGGGGCGGGCTTCATGCTTGCCGAGCCGGGCGCAGACCCCTCAGCCCTCCGCATCAGCGTAAGCAGCCCCAACGGCACCACAGAACGCGCCATCGCAACGTTCGATGAACGGGGGCTGCCGGCCATCATCGCCGCCGGTGCCCGTGCCGCAGCCGACCGGGCAGCGGAGATCTCCCGGCAGCTCGGCTGATCCCCACCGCTGCGTGAGCCCACGGCCGCAGGGTGCGGTTGGGTGCTACGGCCGCGCCGCGAACCGTTCCAGCAGGTCCACGTGCCCGGAGACGATCAGCATGTCGCGGGCTGACACTTTCGTTTCCGGGCGGGCATAGGTGAAGTCCTCGCCGGGGGACTTCACACCCACGATCGTCACGCCGTACTTGGACCGGACCTGGGACTCATCGAGGGTGAAGCCCACGGTCTCGCGGGGCGGGTACATCTTCACGATCGCGAAGTCGTCATCGAACTCGATGAAGTCCAGCATGCGGCCGGAGACCAGGTGCGCTGCCCGGACGCCGGCGTCGGCTTCGGGGTAGATCACGTGGTTGGCGCCGATGCGGGTGAGGATCTTACCGTGCGAGGGCGTGATGGCCTTGACCCAGAGGTGCTCGATGCCCAGGTCCACGAGGTTGACCGTGATCAGCACCGAGGACTCGATAGACGTTCCCACGCCCACCACGGCCGAGCTGAACTCCTGGGCGCCGAGCTGGCGCAGCGCGTCGATGTTCGTTGCGTCCGCTTCCACCACATGCGTCAGGAGCGGCGCCCACTTCTGCACCAGCGTCCGGTCGCGTTCGATCGCCAGGACTTCCCGGCCCTGTTTCACGAGCTGCTCCGCCGTGGACGAGCCGAAGCGGCCCAAACCGATCACCAGCACCGGCGCGTTGTGGGCGGGGCGGTTGGGGACGCCTGAGGAATTAG
>JBDTQQ010000347.1:0-3780 GCA_039932075.1 Pseudarthrobacter sp.
CAAAGCGCGGTTGAATGACTGGTGGCTGCCTTGGAACTGAGCGCGGATCTGGACACCCATGCCCTGGAATTTGTGTCCTCCACAGTGGAGGGCCCGATAAGCATCATCGTTCACCCACCCGGGCTGCAGGACGCCGAGGCGTACGAGGCCGGTGTCACGTTCGCGATCGACGCCCGCGATTTGCCGGCAGGCCACCAGGCCCTGTTCCTGGAAGTGGTTATCGACACCGCCGACGAATTCGAAGCCGGTCTGCCTGTGCATGGCGTCATACGGCACGGCTTCCGGGTCCTGGAAGCCCGCGGCCCTGCGGCGCCGGACACGATCGCCGCCGTGCTCCTGCACATCCGGGACGTGACAGGCCTCTTGCCGCACGTCTACTTCACCGTGTCCGGCGACCACCGCCTTCTCAGCCTCCTGCCGTTCCGGATCCGGCGCGAAGGCAAGACCGCTCGGATCACCCGGGAGTTGTTGGCCGCCGCTGAACCCGATGCCAGCAAACGACCCAGAGTACACGACGGCTGATTCCCGCCCGGCCTTCGAAACGATTGACCGGGGACCCCTGAGCAGTAGGAGGCCGACATGGAACGGATGAGTGTGGGCTCCTCACCAACGAAAGGACCACCCGATGGCGGCACCTGAGAACACCGAACCGGGCCGCGGACTGGCCGGGGCCCTCCGTTCCAGGACGGCTCTGCTGCTCGCCTTTGCCTTCGCGGTCAAGGCCGACCCCGTCTCCTCCGTCGCGTACGCCATCGAAGCAGCCCTGCGGGCACTGAACGGTGACCTGGCGCTGCTGGTCCCCACGATGATCCTCGTCGTGGCGATCATCGCCCTGGTGATCCTGAATTACCGTCAGCTGATCATCCGTTACCCCCAGGGCGGCGGTGCCGCCGCGGCAACCGGTGAAGCGTTCGGGGACCGGTGGTCCTTCATTCCGATCGGCGCCCTGGTGGTCGATTTCGTCCTGACCATTGCCATCAGCGTCTGGGCCGGGGCCTCAGCGGCCATCGCCTACTTCCCGGTGCTGGCACCCTGGCGGCTGCTGCTCGCCCTGGCCCTGGTTGTCCTGGTCGGCGCCGCGACGTGGTTCGGTCATCTGGGACGGCTGGTCTTCGCCGCGATGACGGTAGCGTTCATCATCGTCACCGCCATCGTCCTGCTCTACGGGCTCGGGGCTTCTCCCCAGCCGGTGGGCACCGTAACCGATACCCCCGGGCATCCGCCCGTCATCGCCGTGGTCCTGGCCTTCCCGGTGGCCATGGCCCTGGCCACAGGCGTTGAAGCCCCATCCTCTGCGATCGCCCAGCTGGGCCAGCTCGATAACGCCGGCCGGTGCCGGTTCGGCCGCGTCACCCTCTGGCCCACACTTGCCATCGTGGGAGCCATCACCCTGGGCCTGACCCTTGAAGCGGCCCATCTGCAGATCGGCATCCCTCCGGAGGACTTCACGCAGATCGCCGAACTGGCCCGGCTGGCCGCTCCCGGCCCCGTCTTCGCCGCCTTTCAGCTCGTCACCGCCCTGCTGCTGCTCTCGGCAGCGAGCTCCTCATTCCAGGCCGGGCCGGGTCTGCTCAAAGCCCTCGCCCGCCACACCACCGCGGAAGGACACACCATCGGGATCCTCACACCGGGCCTGGGCCGCACGAACACCCACCACACCCCCTACTGGGGTGTGGCGCTGTTCATCGTTCTGGCCGGCATCGTCACCGCCGCCGCCGGCGGAGGCGACCAGGAACTGGTGCTCTTCTACGCCGTCTCCGTTTTCCTCAGCTTCCTGGCCGGGCTGGCCTCCATGGCCGTGTTCTCCTACCTCAACCACCGCCGCGGCTACCTCACCATGAACATCGCAGGCGCAGCGGTCGTGGCCTTCACCCTTATCGCCAACCTCTCCCGCGGCCTGCCCATCGTCAGCCTGGCGGCCGCCCTGGCCATCGCCGCCGTCCTCTACCGGGCATGGGTCAAGGCCGGAAAACCCCGCGGGATCGGCAACGTCGCCGCCGAAGCCGAAGAGACCACCGAATGAAACCCGACGGCAAAACCCAAAAAGCCCGAAAACCCGCAACGCCGGTGTCAACGGCAGGTTCCCGGATCTCTCCGGGCTCCGGGACACAGGAGACCGTGTCAGACGCGCGCTGCTGCATCCGGTCCACTCCGTGCCGCTGGCGTTTCTTGCCGTGATACTCCTCGGCGCCGGGTTGCTGATGCTGCCGGCCGCCCGCACCGCAGCGGGCACAGACCTCATGCTGCCAGCCCTGTTCACAGCCGTTTCGGCCGTTTGCGTCACCGGCCTGACTACCGTAGACACCGCCACGTTCTGGACACCCTTCGGCCAAGGCGTAATCCTGGCGCTCATCCAAGTCGGAGGATTCGGCATCATGACCCTGGCAACACTGCTGTCGCTCCTGGTCAGGAAGACCATCGGCCTGCGCGGCCAACTTGTCGCACAATCCGAAACACACACCCTGAACTTCGGGGACGTCCGCTCCGTGCTGTTCCGCGTCGCCCGCCTCATGGTCCTGTTCGAAGCCGCCACCGCCATCATCCTCCCACCGCCCGCTGCTGGATCGGCTACGACGAGAACCCGGCCACCGCGCTCTGGCACGGGACCTCCCACGCCGTCTCCGCGTTCAACAACGCCGGCTTCGCCCTCTACAGCGACAACCTCATCAGCGTTGCAGATGACCCTTGGATCATCATCCCCATCTGCGCAGCCATCATCGCCGGCGGACTCTGCTTCCCCGTGCTCATCACCCTACTGAGGGGCGTGATGAGGATCAAAGACTGGACCGTCCACCTGCGCCTGACAATCTACGGCACCCTGTTTCTCCTGGCCGCCGGCGCCGCGCTCTTCGCAGCCTTTGAATGGAACAGAGAGCAGACCCTGGCCCCGCTGTCACTCCCCGGGAAACTCCTGGCCACGCTCGCAGGCACTGTCTTCCCCCGCACCGCAGGGTTCAACAGCATAGACTACGGCGCCGCAGCACCCGAAACCCTGATGGTCACCAACATCCTGATGTTCATCGGCGGCGGCAGCGCCGGAACTGCCGGCGGCATCAAAATCACCACCTTCCTCGTCCTGGGCTTCGCGATCTGGAACGAAATCCGCGGCCGGGACCAGGTCACCATCGCCCACCGCTCCATCAGCTCCTCATCCCAGCGCCAGGCCCTCTCCGTGGCACTCCTGGGCGTCGCCGACGTCATCACCGGCACCCTGCTGCTGCTTATGTTCACCGACCACAGCCTCGAGAAAGTACTCTTCGAATCCATCTCGGCCTTCGCCACCGTCGGCCTGAGCACCGGCATCACCCACGACCTGCCACCAAGCGCCCAATGGGTCCTCATGGCACTCATGTTCACCGGACGCATCGGAACCATCACCGTCGCCTCCGCCCTCGCGCTCTCCTCACGGCCCCGCCTGTACCAACTCCCCGAAGAACGACCCATTATCGGCTGACACCTGGTGCGGCACGCCAGATGACCCGCCGCACCCACTCCACGTCCCCTTCAGAACAGGAGAGCATCCCTAGATGACGGTCGCGACTGGGGGTGCGATCCTCAGCGCGGGCGTAACCGGGCGGTGAGGTTGCGGGCAATGAGGCCCGTGCGGGTCGCGGGGACGAGCAGCGCGGCGGCCAGATTATGGCCGCGCTGGCGCGAGCTGGCCAGCTTACGGTGGCGGGCTTCGTATCCACGCAGCGCCGTGGTGAGGTCCTCAGGGGTGGCGGCCAGGGCTTCGGCCAGAGTCGTGGCGCCGGTCATGGCGAGGCTGGACCCGTCGCC
>JBDTQQ010000348.1:0-3766 GCA_039932075.1 Pseudarthrobacter sp.
GGCACGTCGTATATTCAGAATCCTGACGGCCGCGGCCCAAGCGAAAGTGGTTCAGAAACCGGCTTGACAGACATAGAAGAGTCGATCGCTAGAACTCGCCCAGCGGGCACTTTTCACGGCCGTCAGTGGGCAGTTCCGTGGCCGCCTACGGGCGGTTTTTCATGGCCGCTAACATGCCGGCGTCAGTCCCTGGCTGCGACCGAATCTGCGGGCGATGACGACGTCGGTGGAGGAGTGGGACAGGATGGAAAGGACGATGACGAGGGCGACCATGTGGTAGATCTGGTCGGATAGGGCGATGCCTGATTCGAGGATGATCAGGCCATAGACGACCGAAGCGAAGCCTTTCGGGCCGAACCACATCGCGGTGACCTGTTCTCCGAAACTGAGTTTGGCTCCGATAAAGGACACCAGAAGAGCGAGAGGTCTGGCGATGAGGAGGGCGAGTATGGCGAAGACCCAGCCGGCGAAGGAAATCTCGCCGAAGAGGAAGGTCGGGGTGATCAGGGCGCCGAAAACCATGATGGCGGCCAGTTTGAGCAGTTCGGTGACGAGTTCGCCGAACTGTTCGAATTCGTGGCGGAGTTCCGTGCCAAAGGTGGCCACTGTGATGCCGGCGGCGAAGGCGCCCAGGAAGAGATTGGCATGGGTTGCCTGGCAGATGGTCAGGACCAGGAGTCCGATGGAGACGGCAAGCAAGGGTTGCAGGGATCGTATCGCCTGCAGGAAGGGGAGGCGTTCGAGCCCGAGTACGATCACCGGGACGATGATGCCGACTGCGATGCCGAGGACGATTTCGAAGAGGAGTTCTTCGCCCTGGGTATTGCCGCCGCCGGCGGCGGCGAGCAGGATCAGCACGATGGGCAGTGCCAAGCCGTCGTTGACGCCGGATTCGACGTTCAGCAGGTGCCGCAGCCGGCCTGGGACTTCTTCCCTGCCCACGATGGCGGCGGCGAAGACAGGGTCCGTGGGGGCGAGGATGGCTCCGAGGAGGAAGGATTCCAGCCAGGGCAGCCCTGCGATGTAGTGGGCGAAGACAGCGGTGAGAGCGAGAGTTAGGGGCAGGCCAAGCAGCAGGGCCCTGCCGGGGAGCCGCCACGCCGCGTGGAGATCGCGGAACCCGAGGCGCATCCCGTCTGTGAAGAGCACTGAGAACAACGCCAGTTCGGCGAGCCCTCTCACGATCGGGTCGCTGGACGTGATCGTAATTACGCCGAGGGCTCCGGGTCCCAGGAGAAAACCTCCGACGAGGAAGAGCACGGCAGTGGAGAGCACTGTCCGGTGGGCACGTTCGGAGATCAGTACCCCGATCAGCAGCAGGACAGCGAAGGACAGCAGTAATGCAGTAGCCATAGGCACCTCCTCATTCTTTCCAAGCCTAAGCTGAGCTGGGCCCGGGCTGTCCTAGTCACCGGATGAGGATCAGCTATCCGATGACGGGTCATTCTTCGGAGAGTCGGTACAGGCGGGGCCGCGAGGACAGCTGGCGGGTCTCGGACATTATGCCCAGCCGGATTTCGGTCCCTGTGGTGGCGGTAATGAACGTGAACCGGCACCTCACCATCCAGCAACCGCGTGGGGCACCTACGTCGCTTCCAAAAACAGGAGATGGGAAAGAGGGATGGATACTCGCGGTACAGCGCTTTGTTCCCCTTGCGGGGGAACTGGTTCTATCTCTGCCGGGTTTCTATGGAGTCGGCCGTGTCCAGCAGGTTTTTTCGTTCGGGGTCAGAGTGGTCCGCGGCGCCGATGGCGTTGCGCATGCGGCCAAGGTGGTCCTGGATCTCCGTCCGGTATTGGCCCTTCCGGTCGCACCAGGCAAGTTCGTGAAGGAGCCCAAGGAGCCGGCCGGCGACGGCCGGGTCCGCGGCGCCGTATTGCCGGGGCTGGTTCATCGCCATGTCGAGCAGATAGTTGAGCCCAGGAAGTGAGAGCACCACCCTGATGCGCCCGTCCTCGTCGGTGAGGTGTTCCGGGCCCGGGTTCCTTCCCACCAGCCGGCACAGCAGGGCAGAGAGGTGCCCGATGACGGGCACTGCCGTGGTGGGGTCGTTGATGCCGGGCGAAAGTGCGCGCGTCGCGACGTCAACCAGCTGCCGGAACCGTACCCGACGTCCTGAACGTTGGTGCGTTCATACCCGTTGCCACAGCGGCATTGACAGCTTTGACCAACTTCCCGCGGGTTTCGGTTCCGAATATTGCTCCTGGTTCGGCCGGCCAGGCGGTGGCGAAGGGAACGCCCTCCACCATGGAGCTGCCCGATTGCCGGTCTATCCGTACCATGGCGCCGGAATCTTCCGCGGCCTTCAGGAGTGCGCATTGATCCAACGATGTCAGGAAGCCTGAGGAGCGGGATTCGATGAGGAATGCACCGGAGCCCGGGAGGGGTCCGGGCCCTGGTGCGGGCCGGTCCCTAGGGAAGACCCGGTCTATGGTTTCGAGGGTTTCGGCGTTGACGTTGCGCATCACGGTTTCCACACGGATTTCACGAGTGAGATGGGCCAGGAAAAGCACCAGCGCAACGACGCTGGCGATGGCAAGGGCGAACGCGAGGGTGACCGAAAGTTCCGGTACGAAGGCGGTGTTTCCGTTGCTTTCGTCACGGACGCTGCGCAGGACCGTCAGCGCGAAGGCGAAGGATGCCAGAAAGAGGGCCAGCGTTCCGTGCACGAACCGGTCCGAGGTGAAAGTCCGCAACAGACGCTGCGAAAACTGGCTGCTGGCCAGCTGCAGCGTGACGACGGTGAGGGAGAAGGTCAGGGACGTCACCGTGATCAGGGACCCCGAGATGGCCTGCAGGACTGACCTTGCTGCTTCGGGGCCACCGCTGAAGAGAAAGACGCTGACACTGCCGGGCAACTTGCCGTCGACAGCGGAATCCAATGCAGTCAGCACCACGCCCAGCACTACAGCCAGGGCAACTGCCAACGCCGGCAGAGGCCATAGCCGAGTCTGCAGCGCATCCAGCCAGTGCGCGGCACGCCCTTTCACCAGCAGCGGCCCGTGTGAAGTGACGGTGCCTCATTCATAAGGTCCTGCTCCTCCTGTGCAAAGACCAGCTTCCCGGGGCCGGTTCAGCTTCCCCAACCTACCGTCCTCACGCTTGCGGCTAACCGAACTGGCCGAACCGGAAATACCCAGCGTACGGTCAACAGCCTTCCCTGTCTTTAGTATCGGTCCGGCTTCCATATCCAAAGACCACGAAACGGATGTGGTGTGATTCCCGGAGGGACCCCGGCTGTGTCCTGACTATCGCTGTGTTGCCGTTGGGGCCGCCTCAGGGGTGGGACTGCTGGCCCTCGTGTGTCTCGGCGTTCTGATCGCGTCGTCGGACGGGCCACCACTGTCCACGAAAAATGGTCAGGGAGAGGGCCGCGGCTACGGTAAACGTCAGTACATCCTGTCCGGCCTTGACCACGATGAAAGCTGTCAGGACGAGGACGTCGAGGATGATCGCGACCGCGGGTACCCACCTTCTGGCTCCGATGTCCTGGAGCAGATGACGGATGACACCCAGATGGCTCCCCGATCCTGCAGCGGGCCACTCGGGTTGCTGGCCGGTGCTGCGGTGGACCTGGATCAAGCCGTCATAGTGGACCTGAATGAGATTGACATAGTCACCAGGGTATTGCCGGGCTCCGAAGGCGTTCAGTAATCTGCACTACACAACGGAACGCTTCCGTCCCGGCCGGCAGGGGTCACCGTGCTTGTTCGGGCGCGGACCTTGAGTCCAGCAGCAGCGGGATGAAGGTTCGTTGTTCTTGCT
>JBDTQQ010000349.1:0-3762 GCA_039932075.1 Pseudarthrobacter sp.
CAGCGGTGCGTCAAAGCGTGCGATGACCAGGCCCTGGATCCGCTTGCCCTCAGGGTGCCGGTCGAGGTCGTGGAAGCCGGGCACGCCGTCGACACTCGCGAGTTCGGTACGGTAAGGGTCCCAGGCGCGCCGGACGAAGGCCACCAGGGACAGCCCGATTGCCACCACGATTCCCTCCAGGACTCCCACAAAGGCGACCCCCAGGAAGGTGACAACCAGGAGGAGGGTCTCCAGTTTGCTCATCCTGATCAGTCGCAGGAGCGTCTTCACGTCAACAAGTGACGCCGCGGCGACGATCACCACGGCAGCGAGCGTCGCGGTCGGAAGGAAAGCTGTGATGCCCGGTACGAGGATCATGAACAGCACCACAAGTAAGGCCGCCACTACTCCGCTCAGCGGCGACCTCCCGCCGGCGTCGAGCACAATGGGGGTTCGCGAGGAACTTCCGCTTACCGGAAAGCCCCCGAGCAGGCCGGTGGCGATGTTGGCGATCCCCAGTGCACCCATTTCCTCGTTGCCGTTGAACCTTTCCCCGCGGCGACCCGCGAGGCTTTTGGACAGGGTGGAGGTGTCCGCGAAGGCGATCAGGGCGATGCCCGCTGCCGGGCCAATAAGCGCCGTCTCTTCATCCCAGCCAATCCCTCCCAGCGCGGGCGAGGGCAGTCCCCGCGGGAGGGCTCCGACAACCGGCAGCTGCCCTGCGAGGTCCAGCGCGGCCACCAGGGCGATGGCCCCCGCCACGGCAAACATGACGCTGGGCACTTTCCACGGCAGGAAGTGGCCGCCCACGATCACAGCCAGGCTCCCTGCCCCTACGCTCAGGGCGATGGGGTTGATCCCGCCGCTGAGGACGGCGTCGGACAGGGAACCCAGGCGCTCAATGAGCGTTTCACCCGAGCTGTCGATGCCCAGCAGCCGCGGAAGCTGGCTGACGGTGACAGCCAGCGCAATGCCGTTCAGGTAGCCGACGCGGATTGGTTTGGACAGCAGGCCCGTAACGAATCCCAGTTTGAGGATCCGCCCGGTGAACAGGAAGGCACCGATCAGGATCGCGAGTACTCCGGCCATGGGCACAGCCTGCCCCGGGTCCCGTCCGGCCAAAGGAAGAATTGCTGCCGCGATCATGGGTGCAAGTGCGGAGTCCGGCCCCACAATGACAACCCGGGATGGCCCGAACAAGGCGTAGAAGATCATCGGTACCACGGAGGCGTACAGCCCGTTCACGGCAGGGAGCCCGCTGGCCTCGGCGTACGCCATGCCTGCCGGCACCAGGGCAGCGCTCAGGGCGGCGCCGGCCACCAGATCAGGCTTCAGCCAGGCCTTTTTGTAGCCACGGGCCACGCGAACGCCCGGTACCGCCTTGCTAATCCAGTCGTGCCGCACGCGGGCCTCCCAAAAGTGCGTCAGGCGGCCGGGGGCTCCTGCGCCGGAGTGGAATCCTGCCCGTATTCGGCGGTCACCAGGATGGGCAAATGGTCGGAAGCGCCACGTGGCAGCGTCTCCACGTTCTCGATGTTCAGTCCCAGTGACGTGGCAAAGTCGAAGTGGCCCTTGAACACTTTGTACCGGGTGTACGTCCGGCGGTTGCTGAGCGAGAGCTCGTACCCGGAATCCCTCATGTGTTCGGTGAGGTTCTTGGTGAAGAACGGATAGTTGAAGTCACCTGCCATCAGGGTCATCAGGCCCGAACCCATGCCGAGCAGTTCCTTGTGGGCCGCCTTGATCTGGTTGCGCCGCAGCGAGTTGGTGGCTGTCAGCGGCGCGGCATGGAAGGAAGCGATGACGAGTTCGTGGTCGGTCTCGTTGTCCCGCACCCGGGTGCCGATGAGCCGTTCATGTGCCGGTGCCAGGACCATGTCGTGCAGGGACTTCTTCAGCGCAAAGGTATTGGTGCCGTGCGCGGTGAACCGGTCCGGCCGGTAGTAGATGGCCAACCCCAGCCGGTTTCCCTTGGTCGAATCGGCCAGTTGGAGCTGCCCCAGGGTGTCCGGCAGATCAGTGGTGTCGCACTCCTGCAGGCACAGGGCATCAACGCCGAAATCCTGCGCCAGGGCCACCAGTTCCCCGCTGGCCTTGTGCTTACGAAGGTTGTAGCTAATGACTCGTATCAGTGGATTGCCTCTCCTGGAGGAGTGTGGGGGTGCCGCGGTTTCTGAGTTTAGTCACCCGGCGGGAGACGGGACGTCACAGTCCGTGCGTGTCAGGTAGTTTTTGCGGGGAGGCTGGTCAGGTTGAGCGGAACACCAGCCAGCCGGCGAGGGTGGACAGCCCGGTCAGCGCGGCGCCCCAGAGAATGTCCACCACAATGAGTTGCAGCGGCCACGTCTTGAGGGTGGCGGCGTTGGTGAGGTCATACGTTGCGTAGGCGAAGGCACCCAGCGCGGCCCCGTAGCCGACGGCGGTCAGCCAGCTGCCGCCGTCGAGCGCCGGCCGCAGGGCGAAGAAGAGAATCCCCGCTATGTACATGACATAGAAAGCCACGGCGTAACCTAAGTGAGGCTTATCAGCGAGCAGGTCACCGATGTGGCTGCGGTAGAAGGGGTTCATCAGCTTTAGCCAGATGGCGTCGATGACCGCGAATGCGGCGGCAACAACAAGGAATTGCAATATGACCATAAGGGAGCTTAGCAACATGCAGGACGTCGAGGCCGACCGGACGCTCACCGTGGTGCGGCAGGATCATACTCTTGGCGCTGCGCGGGATCTGGAAGTCGGCCTGGAACTGCTGACCCTGGCCAAAACCGGCCGGATCGGGCCCACCCTCCGGCTGTACCGACCCGCTCCGACTGTTGCGTTCGGCCAGCGGGACACCCGCCTGCCGGGCTTCGAGGCGGCTGCGCAGACCTGCCGGGACCACGGCTTTGAGCCCCTGGTGCGGAAGGCGGGCGGCCGCGCCGCCGCCTATCATGAGGGCACCTTGGTGGTTGACCACGTCATGCCGGAGGCGGATGCCATTGCCGGCTCCAAAAGCCGGTTCAGTTTCTTTGGCGAGCTCCTGGCACAGGCGTTGCGGGATGTCGGCGTGCAGGCCGCCGTCGGCGAGATCCCCGGCGAGTACTGCCCCGGCGAGTTCAGTGTGCACGGCACCCACCCTGCGGATCCCACCCGCCGGGTCAAGCTGGTCGGCACGGCGCAGCGTGTGGTGAGCGGCGGCTGGTTGTTCAGTTCGGTGATCGTGGTGGAAAACTCGGCCCCCATCCGCGCCGTCCTCACGGACATTTATGCGGCCCTGGGCCTGGACTGGGACCCGTCCACCGCCGGGGCTGCCGACGATCTTGTGCCCGGACTGACAGTCCAAGCCGTTGAGGATGCGGTAGTTGCCGCCTACGCGGGCCACGCGTCCCTGCACTACGCCGACTTCGGCAGCGTACACGGCAGGGAGGCGTAGCCCGCGCCGCTGGTTGAGCCTTAGCGGGCCCTCGTGCCTGCGGGAGCCGCGGTCACAGCTCCACCACTGAACGCAGCACCGAACCGGAGTGCATCTTCTCGAACGCTTCCTCCACCTGGTCAATGGTGATCCGCTCGGTCACAAAGGCATCCAGGTCCAGCTTGCCCTGGCGGTAGAGGCTGATCAGCATGGGGAAGTCCCGGGACGGGAGGCAGTCGCCGTACCAGGAGGACTTCAACGATCCGCCGCGGCCAAAGACATCCAGGAGCGGCAGTTCCAGGGTCATCTCCGGCGTCGGGACGCCCACCAGTACCACGGTGCCGGCGAGGTCGCGGGCGTAGAACGCCTGCCTGTACGTTTCGGGACGTCCGACG
>JBDTQQ010000350.1:0-3749 GCA_039932075.1 Pseudarthrobacter sp.
GAACAGGGCCGTCTTCAACAACGAACTTCTCTCCGCACTGAAGGAGCCGCGGCTCAAGTCGGTGGATGTCTTCCTGATTGACCTTGACGATTTCAAGGAGGTCAACGACATTCTTGGCCACCATGCAGGCGACGTCATGCTGGTGGAAGTTGGACGCCGGCTTCGGGGCTGCGTCCCCACCGCGGATGTGGTGGCCAGGCTGGGCGGCGACGAGTTTGTGGTCCTCCTCACCGCCTGCCCCAGTGCCGAAGCCATCGCCGAGTGCATTGTGCGCTGCCTCCACGTGCCGTTCTCCATCGAGGGCACCATGCTGCGCCCCAGCCTCAGCCTGGGGCTCGCCTCGATAGGCAGATCTGCCGTGGGGGCTTCGGAACTGCTGCGCGAGGCCGATATCGCCATGTACGCAGCCAAGGCAGCGGGCAAGAACCGGTTTCTCCGCTTCCACCCGGACATGATGACCGCCCTCGTCAAGCGGACCGACCTGGCAGCCGGCCTCCAGCTCTCCGTGGCCCGCGGTGAGATTTCCGTCGAATTCCAGCCCATCGTGTCACCGCGGATGGGCCGCGTAGTCAAGTTTGAGGCACTGGCACGGTGGGACCGTGGGGACCAGCGCGTTCCCCCCGGACTTTTCATTCCCCTGGCCGAACGCAGTGGCATTATCAACGAACTCGGCGCCGAAGTAATGGCGCAAAGCCTGAAGCATGTGGCATCGTGGCTGCGCGAGGACCCGTCGCGGTCGTTGTCCATGAACGTTTCCGGGGTCCAGCTGCAGGAAATCGACTTCGCCGAAAGTGTCCTGCGGCTTGCGGAAAAATATGGTGTGGGGGCCTACCAGGTGGTTCTTGAGGTCACCGAGAGTGTGTTCTTCGACGCCGACTGCAATGTGATCAGGCAGCTCAGCCGGCTCCGGGCAGCCGGGGCCAGGGTGGCGTTGGACGATTTTGGCACCGGCTACTCCTCGTTGGGACGGTTGCAGGAGCTGCCGGTGGACATCATCAAAATCGATAGGTCCTTTGTCTCCATGGTGCGCACCGGCAACGAACGCCTGCCCATCCTCAGCGCCATGATCAACATGGCCCACAGCCTCGGACTGACCGTCACTGCGGAGGGCATCGAAACCGAGGAGCAGGCGAACTACCTCATAGCACTCGAATGTGATTCGCTGCAGGGCTACCTGTTCTCGCACCCGGAGCCGGCCGTCCGGCTCGAGCAGGCGCTGAAGAATTCCGGACAGGCCCTCGACGCATTGTCGAGCCGTTCCGGCCTCCGCTAGGCGGCTGTTTTGCGCTGCTTTGGCTGGGTCCGTTGCTGCTTGGCGGGCTGCGGAGCGGCGGCTTGCCCGGGTGTTTCGGGAGTGGCCTGCGCGTCCTCTGCCTGTTCGGTTTCGGCGGCCTCGTCCGGCGCCGCTTCCGGATCCGCCATCCCGTCCTGCATCGATTCGTACGCGGCCGATTCGTACGCGGCCGAATCGTACTCCGCTGACTCGTACTCCGCCATGTCGACATGAGCGTACTGGCGGTTGCGGCGCCAGCGGCGGATCAGGTCTGCGGCGGCGATGATGCCTGCCAGCGGAGTCAGGACCGCCGCACCGTAGACGAAAAGCATCCACGTCAGGGTGGCCATCGGCGGCTGGTTGTTGTGCAGCAGGGAGAGGCCGCCGAACATGGCGATAGTCCAGAACAGCAGCACGGCCGTCAGCACTGCCGCCGCCGGGAAATACTGGTTGCTCACGATTTTCTTCAGGGTTTCCACGCACTTCCTCCTGCCTGGCCGGGGCGCAGCGCAAGGCCGCATAGAGACAAGTATGAGCCTGCAGGGCCGTGGATTCGCGCAACACGCAGGCAGTGGTGACGAACATAACGTGACCAGCCGCCCTTTGACGCCCTTCCCCATCGGCGAGCAGCACAATACCGTGGACTTGTCCGGCGCATCCGCCGGCCCGCACCGCACTTAGAACCCTGGAGGCCCTCATGCGCAAAGTCACATCCGGCCTGTTCCACTCCGTTGACGGCGTGGTGACAGAGCCGAATCTCTGGCAGTTCGACAGCTTCGATGACGATCTGGGCCAAGGCCTCACCGGCGTGATGGAACGCGTGGAAACAGTGCTGCTGGGACGCGTCAGCTACCAGGAATGGGCAGGCTACTGGCCCACTGCGTCCGCGGACCAGGGTTTCGCCGGCTTCATCAACCCGGTGGAAAAGTTCGTGGCCTCCCGCACGCTGAAGGAGCCGCTGGCGTGGCAGAACTCCCACCTGATCGACGGTCCACTCGAGGAATTCGTGGCTGAGCTCAAACAGGGCGACGGCGGCGAAATCGCCGTCATGGGCAGCATCTCCCTGGTCCGCCAACTGCTGTTCGGCGGACTGCTGGATGAGCTGACCCTGATGACTCACCCGGTGGTGGCAGGCAGCGGCCGGCGCCTGTTCGAAGCGGGCGACCCCACCACCCGGCTCAGCCTGACGGACCAGTACCGCACGTCCAAGGGCAACGTCGTCAGCACGTACAGCCTGCTTTCCGACTAACGCCATATAGCCGCTTAGCGCGCCACGAGCGCCTCGCTGGCCTCCCACAGACCCTGCGCCAGCTCGGCGTCGTACGCCTGGGCATTGGCTTTGGCGAGGGCCCGTTTGGCGTAGTAGGCACCGGAAACCCAATCGGTACCGGCGGTGCCGTTGATGAGCCAGAGGAGGGTGTCGGCGCCCTGGTCCGGGGTGAGCATAAAGCGGTTGAGCAGCGTCTTGTACGCATGCCGCCACGGGGTGGTGGAGTCCGCTGCGAAGTTGGTGCGGACCACGCCCGGGTGGAACGCCGCCGTCGTAATTCCCTTCTCACCGAAGCGGCGGTGCAGCTCGCTGGTGAAGAGGATATTGGCGAGTTTGGCCGTGCCGTAGGCGCGGTTGGTGGAGTAGCTGTGCTCGGCGTTGAGGTCGAAGAGGTCGATTTTGCCGAAGTTGTTGGCGCCGCTTGAGGTGTGGATGACCTTGGCTTTGCTGGCGGTGAGGACGTCCATGAGCTCGGTGGTAAGCAGGAACGGCGCCAGGTGGTTGATCTGGAACGTGGACTCGTTGCCGTCCACGGTGAGCTGGTGTTTGCCCATGATGCCGCCGGCATTGTTGGCCAGGACGTCGATCCGTTCGTAGTCGTCCCGCAACTGTGCGGCGAGCTCGCGGACCTGGTCCAGTTCGGCGAAATCGGTCACGAAGTAGTCGGTGTTGAGCTCCTTGGCGAGCGCGCGGGTCTTCTCCGCGGAACGGCCGACGACGACCACCCGGTCCCCTGCCGCGGCCAGTGTCCGTGCGGCTGCCGCGCCGATGCCGTCGCTGGCGCCGGTGATCACGATGGTGCGAGGAGTCAAGGGGTGTCCTTTGGTCGGGATGCGGCGCTTGGGTGGAACACGCCGCCTCTGGCACAACGACGGCGGAGCGGCCAGTGTTCCCCGGTGGCCCTGCACCCGGCCAGCCGCCCGGATAGTCCGGCCCTGTACCCGCCGCTCCCGCGGGCATATCCTGCACTCAGATCCTCCATAGATTCTGTAACCGGAAGCGGACAACCATGGAAATGCCCAAGGCAACAGACGCGGACAAGGAGCGGTTCCGTACCGTCGTGCCGGGACACCCGGACGTGACCATCAAGCCGATGTTCGGCAACCTTGGCGCCTTCGTCAACGGCAACATGTTCGCCGGCTTGTTTGGCTCCACCATCGGCGTCAAGCTTGCCGAGGCAGACAAACAGGAGCTTGAGGGCACCGA
>JBDTQQ010000351.1:0-3748 GCA_039932075.1 Pseudarthrobacter sp.
ACGCGCCCTTGGCGTAGGTGATGCCGTCGAAGTTCTGCTTGGCGGCCTCGAGGTCGGGGATGTCCGCAACGATCGGGTGCGTGGTGGGCAGCTGGTCCTGGACATAGGCCCAGCCCTTGCGCTTGTTCGCGAAGCTCACCCAGGCGGTCTTCCAGTCCGTGGCACGGTCAACGCCCAACGTGCCCATGTAGTCGGCGAAGGATTCCTTGAGCCACAGATCGTCCCACCACTGCATAGTGACGAGGTCCCCGAACCACATGTGCGCCATCTCATGCATCAGGGTGGTCGCGCGTGCCTGGTACTGGGCATCGGTAGCCCGCGAGGTGAACACGTAGCTTTCGGTGAAAGTGACAAGTCCCGGGTTTTCCATGGCGCCAAGGTTGTATTCCGGCACAAAGGCCTGATCGTACTTGCCCCAGGGGTAGGGGAAACCAAATAGCCGGTTGAAAAAAGCCAGCCCGTTCTTGGTGAGGCGAAAAAGCTCTGCGGTGTCGAAGGAGTCCGCCATGGAAGCCCGGCAGAATAGCGCCAGCGGCACCTCCAGCCGGGTGCCGTCGTCGAGCGTTCCGCTCCAGTGGTCCTCGGCCTTGAAGTAGGGGCCGGCGAGGACCGTGGTGATGTAGGTGGACATCGGCTTGGTGGTGACGAAGTCCCAGCGGCAGGTGTCCGGATCGCCGGTCAGCCGGGTGCACGCGTCCTGCGCTCCGTTGGAGGCGACTTCCCAGCCCGACGGTGCCATCACGTGGAACGTGTATTCGGCCTTGAGGTCCGGCTGCTCGAAGTTGGCGAACACGCGGCGGGCATCGGCAGGTTCGTACTGCGTATAGAGGTAGCACTGGCCGTCTGCGGGATCCACAAAACGGTGCATGCCCTCGCCTGACCGGCTGTACAGGGCTGTCCCCGTGACCGTCACCTGGTTTTCTGCCTGGAGGTTGTCCAGCCGGATGCGGGAACCCTCCACAATGTCCGCCACCGGCAGCGCCTTCCCGTTGAGGATCACGCTGTGCACCTCGCTGGAGATGAAATCCAAAAATGTGGACGGTTGCAGCCCGTGCTCCGGCTGTGCGGCCGAGAAGTTGATGACGCTGTGGCTGACGTACCCCGCCACGTCCGGATCCGGGGCTTGCCGCACGTCCAGGGACACGTCGTAGCTGTGCGTGGTGATCAGGGCTGAACGGGTCGCGGCTTCGTTGCGCTGCAGATTCTCATGTGACACCCAGCTATCTAATCACGGGGGTCCTCACCGGGGACCACGACGGCGGGCTGGCGGCTAGGCGGTGATGAGCAGTGCTGCTGCCAGGCCCAACATGGCGATCAGGAGCCACGCCGCGAGCGCCGCGAGCAGCGCCCGTGCGCCGGTGTGCAGGAGAGTGCGGATCCGCACTGCGGAGCCAAGTCCGAACAGTGCCGCGCCCAGCAGGACGTCCTGGAGTCCGGCGCCGGCGTCGAGCACTCCGGCAGGGAGCCATCCCGTGGACCGGAGCGCCACCAAGGCCACAAATCCGCCCACAAACAGGGGGATCACTGGCGGCAGGGCGTGCTGCTGTGCGACCGAACTGGCGCGGTGGTGCATGCCCGCCACAGCCACCACCGGTGCCAGCAGCAGGACGCGCGTGAGCTTGACGATGACGGCGATCCCCAGCGCCGCTGTGCCCGCGGTCTGGGCCGTGGCCACCACCTGGCCGACGTCGTGCACGGACGCCCCGGCCCAGGCTCCGAAAGCCAGGGGGCTCAGTTGCAGGGGGTGCATCAACAGCGGCAGCAAGCCGATGGCCAGGGTGCCGCACAGCGTCACCAACGCCACGGGCAGGACGGTGTCCACGTGCCGGATGCGTCGCACTGCTGCCATGGCGCCAATGGCGGACGCTCCGCAGATCGAAAAGCCGGTAGCCACCAGCAGCGCGGTCTCACGCGGCAGCCGGAAGAGCCGCACCAGGAAGTAGGTGCCAACGAACCCCAACAGCACCACCCCGGTGATCAGGACCATGGCCAGCCAGCCCAGGCCCAGGATGTCCATGATGCTGACCTTCAGGCCGAGCAGGATGATTCCGCCCCTCATCAGGTGTTTGCCGGCGAAGTCGAGTCCCGGCCTTGCCCGGCCCGCGATCCAGACTGCCGTGCCGGGCAGGTTCGCAGCGAGGAGCCCCAGGGCCACCGCAACCGTCATGGCGGGCAACGCCGGCACTATGGCATGCACGGCAAAGGCGCCGGCCAGGGCAAGGGCCGCTGTCAGGAGTCCCGGAACTAGCCTGTCGGCATCCCGCGGCAGCCGGCCGAGGGGTCCTCCGCGGCGGCCGCTGTTCCCTCCGCTTCCGGAGCTCCCTTTGTTAGTGTTCTCTGGCACTCACCTACCTTGCCGGATGTCGCGCGTATTCAACTAACCGGCGGCGGCGGTGCAACACGCCACAATGGATGCCGGTAATGAATTCGAAACAAAAAGATGGTTGGCTAAAGGGCATGTCAGACCTATTCCAGGATTACTCCGAGGCCGCCGGGCGGACCGGCGCCTACGACGAGATGTTCGCCCCCGGCCAGGAGGCCCGCGGTTCGTACGTGGAGGTGGCGGACGCGCTCCGCAAGCTTTCCCTCGCCGATGTCAGTGCGCGGGCGGACTCGATGGCGCGCACGTTCCTGGACCGTGGTGTGACCTTTGACTTTGCGGGGGAAGAACGGCCGTTCCCGCTCGACATTGTGCCGCGCGTTATCCCCGCCGATGAATGGACTGTGCTGGAAAAGGGTGTGGCGCAGCGCGTGCGCGCCCTGGAAGCCTTCCTTAACGACGTCTACGACAAAATGAACGTCGTGGCCGACGGCGTGATCCCGCGCCAGCTCGTCACCACCAGCGCCCACTTCCACCGCCAGGTGCACGGCTTCGAGCCCGCCGGCGGCGTCCGGGTGCACATCTCCGGCATCGACGTGGTCCGTGACGCCGCCGGGACGTTTCGTGTCCTGGAGGACAACGTGCGGGTGCCCTCGGGCGTCAGCTATGTCCTGGAGAACCGGCGTGCCATGGCCAAGGGCCTGCCTGAGGCCTTCGGCCAGCAGCTCATCCGGCCGGTGGAGGAGTACCCCCGGCGGCTGCTGTCGGCGCTGCGCAAAACGGCGCCTGCCGGCGTCGACGATCCCACGGTGGTGGTCCTGACCCCGGGCGTCTTCAACAGCGCCTACTTTGAACACACCCTGCTGGCAGGGCTGATGGGTGTGGAACTCGTGGAGGGCCGGGACCTCATCTGCCGCGGCAACCGCGTATACATGCGCACCACGGCCGGCGAGCAGCGCGTTGACGTGATCTATAAGCGGATCGACGACGAATTCCTGGATCCCCTGCAGTTCCGTTCAGACTCCATGCTCGGTTGTCCCGGCCTGGTCAACGCTGCCCGCGCCGGCGGTGTGACGATCGCCAACGCCGTGGGCAATGGCGTGGCCGACGATAAACTCGTCTACAGCTACGTGCCGGACCTCATCCGCTATTACCTCAACGAAGAACCCGTCATTGCCAACGTGGACACCTTCCGGCTCGAAGAAAAGGAAGCCCGGGAGTACGTACTCGACAACCTCGCCGAGCTCGTGGTCAAGCCCGTGGACGGTTCCGGCGGCAAGGGCCTGGTCATCGGGCCGGACGCCTCCAAGGATGAACTCGAGGCCCTGCGCAAGCGGGTCGTCGCTGACCCCCGCGGTTGGATCGCCCAGCCTGTCCTGCAGCTATCCACAGTGCCCACCCTGGGCGGGGATAAGTTCGGCCCCCGCC
>JBDTQQ010000352.1:0-3742 GCA_039932075.1 Pseudarthrobacter sp.
GCCGGACGGCACTACCAAAGCGAACACCCCGACTGGGAACCACCCCACTGGCCAGAACACCTGCCCTCGGTTGTCGAGTGGGATCAATCGGACTGCGACGTGGCTCCTGACGACGCCTACTGAGCATGGTTGACGTATGCCAAGGACGGTCGCGCCGAGTTTGAGCTGCCCTAGGTGCACCGCCTCTGCTTACGGCGCTGTGCCCAAAGCCATAGCCAACAGGGTTGCCCGACTGTGCACGCCGCAGGCATCAAATACTTGTTTGAACTGATCCTGAACGGTGTAGGTGCTGATGCCCAAGGCCGTCGCCATTGCAACGGTGTCAGCGCCCCCTGCACCCAGCTCAAGCAACTCCCTTTGCCGTGGTGTCAGACCAAAGCTCCGGGCGAAAATATCCAGCCGCTCCTCAGGAGGACAAGCCTGGATAGTGACGGCCAACGGTGGCGTGGCGTATGACCCAGCGGGACCCATCCGGCTGGCCCTCAGAATGGCCCACTGACCAGACCCCAGATACGCGCGGGACCATGCAGGATGGCAATCCACCCCCGCCTCCAGGGCCAACAGTTGGGCGGCGACGTTCAATACCTCGGCCGGAACACGCTGGAAGGGCGACGGTCCAGCTTGGAGGAGTCCCAGCCATTCGTCGACAGAAACCGTGTCACCCACCACTGCCATGTCCTCGTCGAGGGTCAGGACACCCTGTTGAGGCAGGTCAGCTCTCGGACGTCTGCCAATGGGCGAGGATATGCGTGAGGGAGCTGGGCCCGCCCTGGAAAACTGCCTGGAGACTGCCCGGCGGAGTGCCGGCGTCACTCGGCGGGCTACCGCCGCCACGAATCGAACCTCTTCGGCAGTGAAAGCACCTTGATCAACCATCCGCCACAGATCAAGCCAGCCCCAGTAGCCATATTTGTCTGCGAAGCCCGCATACAGAACATCCGAAACCCCATAGCGGTTCAGCAAGTTATCCCAGACAAGGCTCCGCGATGGATTGCCGCCAGTTTCGCTCAACAGTGTCGTCACGGGCGATCCCCTGCCCGCCAGCGTGGTCCAGCGCCCTAGCGTCGTCAGATACTTCAGCCGTATCAGCAGCGGCAGATCCTCCGGGTAGGGAACCCGGGCCATGGGGGAAATTCCAGTTCCCGTCACAGGGTCTGAAAGTGGCCAGACGAAGGCGCTGAACGGAATTAGGCGGCCCAACTCGGCCAACACACCGGCACGCAAGGCGTGATGGTCCCGATTCGAATCACCAAGGAGCCGGATCCGGTCCAGGCTCCGGTCCCAGGACCTTGCGGTCGTCATTCCCCCAGTATGCGCTCTGGGGACACCATCTCCCGGTGGGAAAGTACCGCAGAATCCCGGCCAGTCCCCCAGAATTCTGGGATGGCCCGCGGATTGCCGGGCACTTACGGTGAAAGTACCCACTCGAGTAATGCAACCGGTAACTGCAGGGCCCGAGAACACCGCCGTCCGGCCAAGGAGAACCAGTCATGTACACACTTCACATAGAACATGGAATTTCGAACTTTGGTCTGTGGAAGCAGGCTTTCGACCGCGATCCCTTGAATCGGGCAGCGTCCGGGGTGGTCGGCCACAGGATCTCCCGGCCGGTGAACGATTCCCATTACGTGGTGGTGGAGCTCGACTTCAATGAACTCAACCAGGCTGAGCAATTGCTGGTGAATTTGCAAGCCAAGGTTTGGAACTCAACGTCCGCGTCGCCAGCCCTAAACGGTGCGCCACAGACGAGGATTCTCGAATCAGCCGGCTGATGACCAGGACGGCGACATCGAGGGCCCAGCGACGCTGAAGACGTTCAGCCCCGGCGGCACTCGGAGGTCATGAACGGGACAAAGCTGTGGCCCTCGCCGAGGCGCAGCTCGGCGGAGTACGTCAGAACGCCGTCGGCAACCTGGAACGTGTGGCGCGCGGTCCCCCTGTCACTGTGCCGCTCCACGCGCAGGACCCCCTCCACCCAAGTGCACCGGACCGGCGTTCCGGGGGACAAGCCCGTGCTGTCGACGTAGTACCAGAGGACATCGTGGTGGTCGGGGTCGACAGTGAACACACCGTGGCCGTCGAAATGAGTGCCGTTTGCTTCAGTGTGCCGGTAGCTCTCTACGACGGCGAACCCTCCCGCGGCCCGCGTGAAACTGATTTCCGCCACCGCTGAGCGTTCAGGCCCCCAAGTTGACGGTGCAAGACGTGTGGTCCCGCGCCAATGCCCCAGGAAGTCTTCCAACACGGCGTGCACCGTGCCCGGCTGCGGAGCGTTCATGGCTACATTATCGCTGGACAGAGAGTTCCGAGACAGAGACCCTCGGACTGGGACCGGGACTGGCTGCTCCAGGACAACGGGACAGTGGGCCAGCTGCGGGAAGACGCCCGTCAGCGGCCGAACGTCTCAGTCTCCTCGAACGGGCCCACCACCGTGACGGTCCGCGGCGCGGCCGCCAACTCCCGGGCAAGGTCCTGGACCTCCTGGACTGTGACCGACTTGATGAGCCGCAGCGTTTCGTCGATGTCCTGGTATTCGCCGGAGACGAGCTCGGCGCGGCCCAGGCGGGACATCCTGGAGCCGGTGTCCTCGAGGGCCAGGACAATGCCGCCGCAGAGCTGGCCCACGGCCTTGCGGAGTTCGTCATCGGAGATGCCGCCTTCGGCGAGCTTGTCCAGCTCCCGCCCGAGCAGATCCAGCACCTGGCGTACCTTCGACGGTGTGCACCCGGCGTACATCCCGAAGTAGCCGGCATCGGCGTAGGAAGACGCGAACGAGTAGGTGGAGTACACGAGGCCGCGCTTCTCGCGGATTTCCTGGAACAGCCGCGAGGACATCCCGCCGCCCAGCACGGCATTGAGAACACTCATGACATAACGGCGATCATCCGTGGCCACGATGGTGGGACAGCCCATGATGATGTTCGCTTGTTCGACGGCACGTTTCACCACGTGCAGGCCAGCAGTCCCGGCGATCTCGGCACGCTCGGTGGAACGCCGCTCCACGGGGGCGGCGTCGGACTCAAGGGACCAACCTGCAGTGTGGAGGGCGTCCACCACAAGGCTGCAGACGACGTCGTGCTCCAGGCCTCCGGCGGCGGTGATAACCAGCTCGTCCGGGCGGTAGTAGCGGCGGTAGTGATCCCAGACGGAGTCCCGGGCCACGGCGCGGATGGCGGCCGGGGTCCCGCCGATGGGCCGGCCCAGGGGGTGCGTGCCCAGCACGGCGGCGACAAAGTTTTCGTGTGCCACGTCGGTCGGGTCATCGCTGTCCATGGCAATTTCTTCCAGGATGACGTCGCGCTCCTGCTCCATTTCAGCCGGGTCCAGAACGGCGCCGGTGATCATGTCCGCAATGACGTCAATGGCCATGGGCAGATCCGTGTCCAGCACCCGGGCGAAGTAGCAGGTGCTTTCCTTGGCCGTGGCCGCGTTGGACTCCCCGCCCACCTCATCGAAAGCCGAGGCGATTTCCAGGGCGGTTCGACGCTTGGTGCCCTTGAACAGGAGGTGCTCCAGGAAGTGCGTGGACCCGTGCTGGCCCGGGGCCTCATCGCGTGAGCCTACCCCTACCCAGAACCCGATGGTTGCCGAGCGCTGGCCTGGCATCGCTTCGGTGAGCACGCGCACGCCGCCGGGCAGCACAGAACGCCGGACAACGGAGCCGCCGTCGGAGCCGTGAACCAGGGTGTCGCCGGGCTGGTTCTGCTCAAGCGGCAGGGGTACAACAGTCAATTGAAGCCTT
>JBDTQQ010000353.1:0-3723 GCA_039932075.1 Pseudarthrobacter sp.
GTTGAGGAGCTTGCCGAAACGGGCCGGGACCGCGCCGAGGTGCGCGGTGGCGTCCAGGACCTGGTCGTAGTAGGAGAACGTGCCCGGAACGGCGGCGGCCTCGGTGAGGCCCAGCTCCTGAAGGCGCTTGGCGATGGTCAGCTGGATGTCCTTGGCGGCTGCGTCCAGTGCCGCGGCGTCGATCTTGCCGGCCCAGTAGGCCTCGACTGCCTTCTTGAGTTCGCGGCGGCGGCCGATGCGCGGGTAGCCCAGGAGGGAAGCGGCCGGGAACGGAGTGGCAGGGGTGTTCTGTTCAGTCATGGGGTATTCCTTGAATGTTGGAGCCAAAAGTGCTGTGGGGGTGCGGGCGGTCAGCTGGCCAGCTGGCGGGCCGCGGCGTTGGACCGGGCAGCAGCGCTGCGGCGGCCAACTGAACGTACGTGGCGCGGGAGTGCCAGTTTGTCCAGCACCTCCAGTGCGCTCACATGTTCGTTGAAGGTGTAGAGGTGGATGCCCGGCGCGCCCGCGTCGAGGGCCGCATTGGCCAGGTCAACGGTGGCCCGGACACCGATCCGAAGGCGTTCAGCGTCAGTGTCGGCCGCGGCCAGGCGGGCCAGGAGTTCCGGTGCCGGTTGAACGCCTGCCAGCTCGCCGAGCCGGGTGACGCGGCGCAGGCTGGTCAGCGGCATGACCCCCGGGATGATGGGGATGGTGACACCAGCGCGGCGTGCCCGGCTGACGAGGTCCGCGTACTGCTCGGTGCGGAAGTAGACCTGCGTGATGGCGAAGTCGGCGCCGGACCGCTGCTTGGCGAGCAGGACCTCGACGTCGTGGGCCACACTGGGTGACTCCGGGTGCCGGGTGGGGTAGGCGGCTACGCCCACCGCGATCTTGCCGGCGCACAGCAGCGCCGAGCGCCGCTGTTCAACGCGGCGGATGAGTTCAATCAGATCCTGGGCATACCGCAGCGAACCGGCAACCGGCGGTTCGCCGTCCTGGGGGCGGTCACCGCGGAGGGCCAGGATGCCGCGCACCCCGGTGTCCAGCAAGTCCCCGATGATCTCTGCCAGTTCCTCCGGCGTGTTGCCCACGCAGGTCAGGTGGGCCAGCGGCCGGAGCGTGGTGTCCAGCAGGAGCCGGTTGATGAGTTCGACGGCGGTGTCCCGGTTTGAGCCGCTGGCACCGTACGTGACGGAGACATAGTCCGGCTCGGTGGTTTCCAGTTCCCGGATGGTGGTCCAGAGCGACTCAGCCGCGGCCGGCGAACGCGGCGGGAAGAGTTCATAGGAGAGCGCCACGGGGGCGGTCTCGGAAAGATTTGGATGTGTTTCGATAAGGCTTGGCGGTGACATTTGCGTCCTTGGCTTTGGGCCATTGGCGGCTTCCGGTCAACAAACTGTGACGGTACGCCGGGCAATGAATTGAGTTTGGGGAACACGGAAAAACTTCACAGGGACGCAGCCGCGACTGTTACGCCTGGAACGAAGTTCTCCGTGAGCAAATGTCAGGCCCACATGGGGGCACCCACACCCTCCGAGAAGGAGGATCGCTGACACGTTACCTCGGTAACTTGTATAGAACTCTAGGAGCCATCGAGGCCCTGTTCAAGTTCGTCGCCGAATTAAGACGCAGCTTTACGCCTTGTTTCGTGACGGCACAGAATATTGTTCGCCTACCAGGGCCGGTCCGGTCCGGACCCGAAGTCATCGTCCCGGAGGTACTCGTCCCGTTCCTGCCCGGAATTTCGCTCGCTCTGGGCCTCCCGTGCACTGTCCTTGAGTTCGTCCAGCTGGCTCTGGTTCCCCGGTTCGGCCGGTTGCTCGGCCTGCCCGGGCTTCGTGTCCGGTTCAGGCGCGGTGGTGCCGGCGGCAGCCTCATCGGCTTTCTGTGCCAGCCGTTCCGCCGCTTGCTTCAGCTTGTCCGCCGTAGCGGCGTCGGAGCCGCCCTCGGCACGGGGGCCTGAGCAGCCGTCCGGGGCCGCCTCCACAACTGCCAGGCCCTCGGCGAAGAGCAGGCCCGCCGCCGTCGGATCCCCGGCAGTGGCCTTGGCGTCGCCGAGGCGTTCGATGCTGAGGGCCAGGTTGACCCGGATGACGCATTCGTCAGCTTGGCCCGCCAGCCACAGTGCCTCCTCGAAGCTGCTGCGCGCTCCCGCGTAGTCCCCGGCGAGGAACAAACCGTCGCCCTCGGCGAAGGGCGCCTTGTGCGGCTCGGTGAAGTTGGCGATGCGCAGCCCCGCCGCGGCATCCGCCACCGCGCCGGAGTCGCCGGCGTCGAAAGCATTGCCTGCCTTCCCGCCGAGCACCCCCACGCTAAGCAGCTTGGCGGCCAGGCACAGGACCAATACCACCGGAAGGAGGGACCACCAGAGTAACCGACGGCGGCGCTGCAGCCTGTCCCCCAAGGACGGGTCACCTGAGGTCGGGTCACCTGAGGACTGGTCACTCGAGGGCGCCTTGGCCGGGTGATTCATTTCCGGGCCTCCGAAAGGGGCCGGGCTGCGTCCGGACTCAACCGTGCAGCCGGGAGCCGCCGCCAGTGGAGCAGCAGCAAAACCGCTTCCCGCAGACCCAGCAGGAACGCGCCCAGGGCGAAGATCCAGTAGAGCTCAATGCGGCCGTCAGGACCTGCGCCCTCCGGTGCCCGCTCGAGCTTGCCAGGATCCGCCGCCTGCATCATCGGTGCCACGGCATCTCCCGCCGAACGGTGGACGTAAGGGACCCCCAACTGGCCGGCTATCCACTGCAGCCTGCCTTCGTCGATGATGGACAGCGCGTCCCTGCCACTTCCTGAGGTTCGGTCCTGGATGTAGCCCGCGCCAGTGTCACTGCCGGACCGCGGCCCGGTGTTCTCCTTCATCCGGCCGCCTTCCGGTGTGCCGTAGCCCAGCACGGCTCCCCCGTTGACGAGACCGGCGTCGACCTTAAGGGCCTCGGGCGCCGCGGCGCTGGTCTGTTCCCCGTCGCCGAGGTAGTAGACCAGACGGGGCCGTTCGGGGTGGCTGTCGCGCGCGGAGCGCAGCCGCTCAGCCAGCAGCTTTCCGGCGGACGTGACGCTGCTCCCCTTGGAAAAGGCTGTCACCTGCGGCTGCAGGACCGCGACGGCGGTGTCCAGTGCGGACGTGTCCGTGGTGAGGGGCATTCGGACAACGGCGTTGCTGTCGAATGTCAGCAGGGAAAAGCGGGCTCCGGCCAGTTCACCGGCGATGGCCATGATGTCGCGGCGGACCCCGTCCAGCCGGGGTGAATGGTTGCCGTAGTCTTCGGCCACAATGCTGCTGCTGGTATCCACCACAAAGAAGACATTGACGTCCGCCGTGGCCGCCTGGGCGCTGCCGCCCGCAACCCCCGGCCTGAGGGCAGCGGCCAGGAGCAGCAGCACCAGGGCGCTCCGGAACAGCCACTCACGGAACTGGCTGCCGTCGCTCCGGCTGCTGGCGCCGCCGCGGTCCCGTGACGCCAAGAACAGCCGCCAGGACAGAAACAGTCCAACGGCCGCGATGAGTGAGGCCATCAGCCACCAGGGAAGGACAGGTTGCAAGGTCATGGCCTCAGCCGCCAAGACGCGCCTGCCAGGACCAGCCCGGACAAAAGTGCCACCGTCAGGGGCACGCCCGGCACGTCCGAAACCACGGCGCGCGGTGCACCCTGCATCGCGGCTGCTTCCGTGTCCTGCACCCTGCGTACGATGTCCGCCACTGCATCCGGGGTGTCCAGCGGGTAGTACGCCCCGCCGCTGGCCTCG
>JBDTQQ010000354.1:0-3715 GCA_039932075.1 Pseudarthrobacter sp.
CGTGGACGAAGGTGCTCGCCTACCTCGAGGGCCACGCCGTCCTGCCCGCGCCCTCCGGGACGGTGTCGGCGCGGCATGCCGCAGACCTGTGGGTTGAGGCCGCCCGGGCGAGTCCGGGGGAACTGACGGCCCTCATTACGGCGCCGCTGACGAACTTCGCGCTGGCCATCCGGCGTGAACCCCGGCTGCCCGAACTGCTGGGCAAGGTGGTGATCATGGGCGGCAGCTTCTACCACCAGGGAAACACCACGCCCACCGCAGAATGGAACACGCACGTTGATCCGCAGGCGGCCAAGGAAGTCTACGCGGCCTACCGCGGCTTGCCGGTGGACCGGCTGCCCATTGTCTGTTCCCTGGATACCACTGAGCGGATCGAGCTGCGGCCTGAGCATGTGTTGCGGCTCGCGGAGGCGGCCGGCTGCGCTGAGCGGGAACTGGTCCTGCCGAAACAGCCTGAAGGGCTCAGGAGTACCGCGGACAGCCCGCTGATACGGCACCTGTCCGACGCCCTGCGCTTCTACTTTGAGTTCCACCGGCTCTACGGGCAGGGCTACGTGGCGCACGTGCACGACTACTTCGCGGCCGGTGTAGCAGCCGGCAACCTCGACTACGCAACCCGCCTGGCCACTGTGGACGTCGAGGTTGAATCGGCGCTGCTGATGGGGACCACCGTGGCCGACTACCGGAACCTGTGGAAGCACCCGCCCAATGCCCGGATCGTGGCGGACAACAACCCGGAGCAGGCGTTCCGGGAACTGGTACGGTCCATCGGCGGCCTCGCAGCACGGCTGCGCTGAATGTTGGCCCTACAGCGGCGCGTCGTCAGGTAAGTCCACATCCAGCGCCAGCAAGGCGTTTTCCACCACCTCTGTCAGGGCCGGGTGAATCCAGTACGGTCCCCGCGCGAGGGTGGACACAGGGGTGGACAGCGCGATCGCTTGGACCAGCGGCTGGATCAGGATGGACGCCTCGTGGCCGAGGATGTGGGCCCCCAGCAGCAGGCCGGTGGATTTCTCCGCGATCAGCTTGACGATTCCCTCGGAGTCCTCCATGGCCCAGCCGTAAGCGGTGCTGCCGTACTCCTGGACAGCCACCACAATGTCTGTTTCGTCGTCGGCGTCTTCCCGGGCTTCTTCCTCCGTCAGCCCCACAGCGGCCACCTGCGGATTGCTGAACACGGCGAACGGAACTCCCGTGTAGTCGATGCTCCGCAGCCCGTCCGGGTGTTCGAGGTTGTGGGCCACCACCCGCGCTTCCCGGTTGGCCACGTGCTTGAGCTGATAGCGGTTGGCGATGTCGCCCAGGGCATAGACGCCCTCCAGCGGTTCGCCGTTGGAAAGAATCCGCAGCTGCGCGTCCACGGACAACGTCCTGTCAGCGGCCAGCTCGAAGCCTGCCGCGTCGACATCCAGCCGGTCCGTGTTGGGAACGCGTCCCGTGGCCATCAGGACGATGTCCGTCTCGAGGCGCAACTGCTTTCCGTCGCCGTCGCCGAACACTGCGGTGACGCGGCCGTCGCCGGTGTCCTCCACTGCCTGAAGCGAGAATCCCAGCTCCAGCTTCCAGCGGCGGCCGGCAGCTTCGGCGAAGCGCCGGGCAATTTCCGTGTCATTGCCGCGGAGCAGACGCCCGGACCGGTTGACCTGGACCACTCCGGACCCGAAGCCGTGGAAGATGGCGGCGAACTCCGCGGCGATGTAACCGCCGCCAACCACCACAACCTCCCTGGGTGGGCCGTCGATGCGCATCACGGTGTCCGAAGTATGCACCTGGGGAAGGTCCATGCCGGGGATGTCCGGCACCACCGCCCGGGACCCGGCGGCCACCACCACCTGCTCGGCGGTGATGTTGGTTCCGGAGTCGGTCCGCAGCGACCGGGGCCCGGTGAAGCGCACGTGTTCCTGATAGAGGTCCACGTTGTCCAGCTCCTCCGCCCGGTAACGGCGGCCGTCTTCGGAGATGGCATCGATGCGGCTGAAGATCCGGTCCCGGATGGCATTCCAGCGCACTTCATCCAGCGTCAGTTCCACGCCGAGCCGGGACGCTTCGGCGGGGACAGCGGCCAGGGCTGCCGGATAGACAAACATCTTCGTCGGGATGCACCCGACGTTCACACACGTACCGCCGAAGACACCGCCGTCGATGAGGGCCACCCGCTTGCCGTCCCAGAACTGGGTGATCAGTGAGTTTCCGGATCCGGAGCCAACGATGGCGAGATCGTAGTGCGGCATGGTTCGGCCTTTCGGAACGTCAGGACGGCGGTGTCAGGAGTCCCACCTCCGATTTTTTGGCCTGATAACGCGGCTTTATGGGCCTTATTAAGCTGCGTTATCTGACCAAAGCGCTTCGGCGGGCTTCAGGCGTGTATGGGCGACACGGACGCGGATGCGACGCCGGGGGCGTGGAAGCGCCGGCCGTTCACCCGTTCCGAGGCGCCCACACGGTCCAGGTACGGCGTGATGCCGCCCAGGAACATGGGCCAGCCAGCGCCAAGGATCATACACAGGTCGATGTCCTCAGGGCCGGCCACTACGCCCTCGTTCAGCATCATGCCGATCTCCTCGGCCAAGGCATCCTGCACCCGGTGCAGCACTTCGTCGCCGGTGGACGGGGACGTGCCGAGGGACATCAATGCGAGCGTGGACGCGGGGATTTCCTTGCTGCCGTCTGTGGCAGGAGTCCACAGCGACTTCACGCCGTTGTCGATCAGCTTCTGCAGGTTGGCGGACACTTCAAAGCGGTCGCCGAACGCGGCGTGCAGGGACTCCTGGACATGCTGGGCCACCGGCAGGCCCACCATGGCACCCAGCGTGAACGGCGTCATCGGCAGGCCCATGGGCCGGAGCGCGTTGTCCGCAATGTCGGCGGGGGTGCCTTCATCGAACGCCGCAGTCACTTCGCCCATGAGGCGCAGCAGGACCCGGTTGACCACAAAGGCGGGCGCATCCTTGACCAGTACGGCCGTCTTCTTCAAGCCCTTGGCCAGCTCAAACGCGGTGGCCAGCACCGCGTCGTCGGTCTTGGGCGCACGGACGATTTCCAGCAGCGGCATGACCGCCACCGGGTTGAAGAAGTGGAACCCGACCAGCCGTTCGGGGTGGGCGAGATCTTCGGCCATGGCCGTGACGGAGAGCGATGAGGTGTTGGTGGCGAGGATGCAGTCCGGCGAGACGATGGCTTCCACCTCGGCGAAGACCTGCCTTTTGACGTTCAGCTCTTCGAAAACGGCCTCAATGACGAAGTCGGCGTCGGCGAAGGCTTCCTTGGACACCGAGCCCGTCACCAGGGCCTTTGTGCGGTTGGCTGCGTCCGGGCTGATCCGCTTCTTGCCAAGGAGCTTGTCCACCTCGGCATGGACGTAACCCACGCCCTTGTCAACGCGGGCCTGGTCGATGTCCGTCATGACCACGGGGACCTTGAGCTGCCGGGCGAACAGCAACGCGAGCTGGCTCGCCATCAGGCCTGCGCCCACCACGCCTACCTTGGTGACCGGCCGTGCGAGCTTCCGGTCCGGGGCGCCCGCCGGCCGCTTGGACCGCTTCTGGACCAGGTCCAGGAAGGCATAGACCGTGGAACGGAATTCATCGCTCTGCATCAGCCCGGCAAGGATCTCGCATTCGAGGGCCGCCGAATCGGCCTGGCTCATAGTGCGGTTAGCCTCCAGGATGTCCAAGACCTTGGCCGGCGCCGGGGATGCATTGGACGTTTTGGCCTC
>JBDTQQ010000355.1:0-3696 GCA_039932075.1 Pseudarthrobacter sp.
ATCCAGCGTGGTTGAGAATTCGTCCACGAGGCACTGGGTGAGGGCGGCGATGGCACCCACTTCCTCCAGGGTGGCCAGGCCGTCGCAGATGCGCATCTCGATGGTGCCCAGGTTGGGGACTGGCCTGATGTCCCAGCGGATCTCGGACAGGGTGTCGATCACGCCGGTGGTGAACATGTCCTGGACATAGGACTCGTATTCTTCCCAGGAGCGGAACTGGAAGGGCAGGCCCGCGGTCGGCAGCTGCTGGAACATGAGGGCGCGGTGGGAGGCATAACCGGTGTCCTCACCGCCCCAGTACGGGCTCGACGCCGAAAGTGCCTGGAAATGCGGGAAGTAGTTGACCAGCCCGTCCAGGACGGGAAGGGCCTTTTCGCGCCGGTCCAGGCCCACATGGACATGCACACCGTAAATGACCATCTGCCGGCCCCACCACTGGGTGCGGTCAATCAGCTTGGCGTAGCGGGCCTTGTCCGTCACCGGCTGCAGCTGCGGCGGGCTGAAGGGATGGCTTCCGGCGCAGAAGATCTCAACCCCCATGGGATCGGTGATTTCCCGGACGGCTGCCAGCGACCTGCTGAGGTCCTCTTTGGCTTCGCCGGCCGTCTCGCAGATTCCCGTGACCAGTTCCACCGTGTTCAGCAGGAGTTCCTGCTTGATGTGGGGATGCTCATCGTCGTCGTTAAGTTCCGGGTGTTTGGCTGCAACGCCACGCAGCACTTCGTTAGCCACCGATGCCAGTTCGCCGGTCTGGCCGTTGACCAGGGCCAGCTCCCATTCCACACCAAGAGTTGATTGCTTCGATGAAGCAAAATCAATCTTCAAATGCGTTCCTAACTGTTCGGTTGTCCGTGGGCGCGCGCCGCATTCAAGTCTAGTGCAGGGGTAGCATCGACCTAATGGCTTTGTTCGCACGGACCCGTGACAGTATTCACAAAACTACCCTCTTCGTCGCTGCTGCTGCCGCCGCAGCCGCGCTGGCTGCCTGCTCCGCTTTGCCGGCCACGGCGCCGGAGGCTTCAGGCTCCGCACAGCCCTCCGCGCCCGCCTCGCCGTCGCCGTCAGCGTCAGAACAGCCGACGACGGCACCTCCTTCCGCGTCACCGTCACCTGACCCTAAGCTGCGGCCGCTGGGTTGGGGGCCGGAACAGCGGGACCATGATGTTGCTGCCGCTGCCGTGTCGGCAATGTCTGTGGAGGAGAAGGCGGGGCAGGTGCTGATGCCTGTGTACGGGGGGCCCGATCCTGCAGCCCAGGCGGCCACCATTGAACGCCTTCACCTGGCCGGTTCCATCATCATGGGCGACAACATTCCGCTGGCTGCCAACGGCCAGGCAGACCCTGCAGCCATGACGACGGTGAACGAACGCCTCTCGCAGGCCACCCGGGCCGACGGCAGGCCGTGGCCCGGGCTGATCGGTGTGGACCAGGAAGGCGGGATCGTGACCAGGCTGGGCGCACCGCTGACGGAATGGCCCACACCCATGAGCTACGGGGCCGCGGGCAGCGTGGCCCTGGCCAGGGACGCTGGCCGGGCGATGGCTTCCGAGCTCGCTCCGCTGGGGTTCAACCTTGACTTCGCACCGGATGCCGACGTCACCATCGGCCCGGCGGATCCCACCATCGGGGCACGGTCCATGTCAGGAAACCCGGACCAGGCCGGGCAGCTTGCAGTCTCGTTCTCCCAAGGCATGCAGGAAGCAGACGTCCTGCCCGTCCTCAAACATTTCCCGGGCCACGGTTCCGTCACCGTGGACTCGCACCAGGACCTTCCGGTGCAGCCCGCCGGCATCGCCGAGCTCGAGGCCCGCGACTGGAAGCCGTTCCGGGCCGCAGTCGCCGCCGGTGTGCCGATCATTATGACGGGCCACATCGCCGTGCCCGCGCTCGAACCCGGCGTACCGGCGTCGTTATCAGCACCGACCTACGCGACCCTGCGCGGCATGGGCTTCAAGGGTGTAGCCGTGACCGACGCACTGAACATGGGCGCGGTCAACAAGAGATACCCTGGCGGTTCGGCTGCCCCGGCAGCGCTCGCCGCCGGAGCGGACCTGCTGCTGATGCCCGCCGACGTGGGGCAGGCACATGCCGCCATCGTGGGTGCCGTGGCCACCGGAACCGTGCCGGCGGCGCGCCTGGACGAGGCGGCAACGCGGGTCGCCACGATGCTGACCTGGCGCGGCCGGACCGCCTCATCCCCTGGTGCCCCGCAGGGAGCCGCCCCGGGCAGCAGCGGCGACACGTCAGCGCGGGTCTCCGCCGCGGCCGTCACGGTGCTGTCCGGGCACTGCTCCGGGCCCATCGCCCCCGCAGGCGTCCGGATTGCCGGGGGCTCGGACCAGGACCGGGCACGGTTTGCGGCGGCTGCCGCCAAGGCCGGGCTCAGTATCGGTCAGGGCCCACTCGTCACGCTCGTCGGCTACGCGGGACGTCCCGCCGGAGGCGACATTGCGGTGACGCTCGATGCGCCGTGGCCGCTGGCGGGTTCCAGCGCGCCCGTGAAGATTGCCCTTTACGGCCGGACCCCTGGCGCCTTCGATGCGCTGGTTGCCGTGCTCACCGGCAAGGCGACCGCCCCCGGGAAGCTGCCCGCCGCCGTCGGAAGCTTCCCGGGAGGCACCGGCTGCCCCTAACCCGCCCAACTGACTGGCACTTAACGTCGTCATTCGCGCATTTCAGTGCGTTATCTGCCAGTCAGTTGGGGAGTCCCGGGTTTAATGGACGGGTGCCCATTCTGAATAAAGACATGACCCTCTGCATCTCGCTGTCGGCCCGGCCCAGCAACAACGGGACCCGGTTCCACAACCACCTCTACGAGCAGCTGGGCCTGAACTGGATCTACAAGGCGTTTGCCCCTACCGACCTGGCCCAGGCGATTGCCGGCGTCCGGGGCCTAGGGATCCGCGGCTGCGCCGTGTCCATGCCGTACAAGGAGGACGTCATGGCCCTAGTGGATGAGCTGGATCCTTCCGCCAAAGCCATCGATTCGGTCAACACCATTGTGAACACCGACGGCCATCTCAAGGCCTACAACACCGACTACACGGCCATCGAACAGCTGCTCCAGCACAACGCCGTGCCCACGGACTACTCAGTGCTGGTCCAGGGCGCCGGCGGGATGGCCAAAGCCACGGTCGCGGCCCTGCGTGACGCCGGTTTCACTAACGTCACCGTCATAGCCCGGAACGAAAATACCGGGCAGCCGCTCGCGGAGCAGTACGGATTCCCATGGCGGGCAACGCTCGACGGCGGCACGGCCGACGTGATCATCAACGTCACCCCCACCGGTATGGCGGGAGGGCCGGATGTGGACTCACTCTCCTTCCCGGAGGACACCATCGGGGCGGCGAAGGTGGTGTTCGACGTCGTGGCGCTGCCGGCCGAAACGCCCCTGATCAAAGCTGCACGTGCTGCCGGGAAACAGGTTATTACCGGTGCCGAGGTGGCCACCATCCAGGCGCTGGAGCAGTTTGTCCTCTACACCGGGGTGCGTCCCACGGACGAGCAGGTCCGGGCCGCCGAGGACTTCATGCGGGCCCAGTAGGACGCGTCGAGCAGGACGCATCCAGTAGTCCCGTCCGGTGGTCCAACGCCTAGACCGGATCCACCGAGATGGCCACCCGGTCCTCCCCGATCCGGGTCAGGACCAGGGTGGCGGTCTTGGCTCCGGCCTTTTTGTTCTTGTAACCGGCCTTG
>JBDTQQ010000356.1:0-3663 GCA_039932075.1 Pseudarthrobacter sp.
GCCGCGGTTTCCTCGAACGTCAGGTTCACGGGTTTACGGGCAAGCAGCGACTCTTTCGCGCAAACATACTCGGCAAACGACCCTTCGCAGGTGCCAAACACTTCATCGCCCGGCTGGAAGCGGGTCACTCCCGCGCCAACGGACTCGACGACGCCGGCCACCTCCCTGCCCCGGACCGGCACCTTGGGCCTCCTCAGCCCGTACCCGAGGAGCCGGACCAGGTATGGCCGCCCCGTCATCAGGTGCCACACACCCTGGTCGACGCCGGCCGCGCGGACTCCAATGAGCACCTCGCCACTGCCTGGCACCGGCTTGGGGATGTCCCGCAGCCCCAGGACGTCGGAATCTCCGTAAACATTCTGCACGATAGCTCTCATGATGCTTCTCCTTCACGCTGCGGGTATTGGAAAACGTCCTCGAGCTGCACGCCGAGGGCATGGGCGATCTGGAAGGCCATCTCCAGGGACGGCGAATACCGGCCCTGCTCGATGGCAATGACGGTCTGGCGGGTGACACCCACACGCTCGGCAAGTTCGGCCTGTGTCATTTCGTCGCGTTCGAACCGCAGGCGGCGGATGGAGTTGGTGACGCGTGTTGGCTTCACCATGGCTGGAATCCCCGGCGGTAGGCGACGATTTTGGCCGCCGAACCCAGGATCGCGGACAGCACGAACGTCAGGTAGAGGACGTTGGCGATCCAAAAGTGTTCCCATTCCGCCATTGCCATGGGCAGCGCGGCCACTCCGCCGATAACCACAAATGACTGCCCCATGTACTCACCGATCTCCCTGTCCCGCTGGTCCTTCTTGCCGGCGTCGCGGGGCGAGAAGATGCCGACCACGGCGTGCAGGGCGATGGACGCCCCAATGGAAGAGAAAGACATTTTCCGCTCCTTCCACGATCCTCTCAAACGGCACCTGCTGTAAAGCAAAGCTGACATTCCAATGTAAATAAAGCCTTACATTGTGTCAATAGTTTTTTACCCTACACACGGGACCCCAACGCCAAACCCAACCCAGTCTGAGATCGAAGACACCAACCACCCGTGAGGCTCATCACCTCAGGCTCCAAAATGGTCTGCTGGTTAGCGATCCCCCTCCCAATGACGAGAAGGTATTTGTATGCAGCAAGCACCAAGCGCAGCCAACCCAGACGCAAGGCCCGCCGAGAAAACCACGGAAGGCCCCGCCGTCGGACGCGTCCTCAACAGCACTTTGAACCGCGGACTGAACGTCCGGCACATCCGCTTTATGGCTCTCGGCTCGGCCATCGGTACGGGACTGTTCTACGGCTCTGCCTCGGCGATTCAAAAGGCCGGCCCGGCTGTACTGCTCGCCTACATCATCGGCGGCGCGGCGGTTTTTATGGTGATGCGGGCCCTCGGTGAGATGGCCGTGCGGCACCCCGTTTCCGGCTCATTCGGCCAGTACGCCAGCCGCTATCTGGGGCCGCTGGCCGGCTTCGTGACCGGCTGGACCTACGTCTTTGAGATGGCCATTGTGGCGATCGCCGACGTGACGGCCTTCAGTATCTATATGGGCTTCTGGTTCCCCGAGGTGGACCGCTGGATCTGGATCCTGGCCATTATTTTCTTTCTGGCCGCACTGAACCTGCTCAGCGTCAAAGTGTTTGGGGAACTGGAGTTCTGGTTCTCGCTGATCAAGGTAGTGGCCATCATCGCCATGATCGCGGGCGGCGCGGCGATCATCGCCTTTGGTTTCCAGGCCGGCGGTTCCACCGTGGCGCCGGGGCTGGGCAACCTCGTGGAGCACGGCGGGATGTTCCCCAACGGCTTCGAAGGTTTACTGGCCTCGTTCGCCGTGGTGATGTTCGCCTTCGGCGGCATCGAGACCCTCGGCATCACTGCAGGCGAGGCCGCGAATCCCAAGCAAGTCATCCCCAAGGCCGTGAACACAGTGCCGGTCCGCGTCCTGCTGTTTTACGTCCTGACCCTCGCTGTCCTGATGAGCCTCTTCCCGTGGAACGAGATCGGCACCAACGGCAGCCCGTTTGTGCAGATCTTCAGCGGCCTGGGCATCCCGGCGGCACCGCACATCCTTAATGCGGTGGTGATCACCGCCGCCCTCTCAGCCATCAACAGCGACATCTTCGGGGCCGGCCGCATCCTCTTCGGACTGTCCGGCCAGGGCCACGCGCCGGCAGTGTTCGGCAAAGTTTCCCGCCATGGCGTCCCGTGGATGACGGTAGTCATGATGGCTGGCATCCTGCTGGTGGGCGTCGTCCTGAACGCCGTGATTCCCGAGGACGTGTTCATCGTGATCGCCTCGATTGCCACGTTCGCCACGGTTTGGGTGTGGGTCATGATCCTCGCCTCGCACGTGGCCATGAAGCGAGAGATCGCACGGAAGGGCCTGCCGGCGTCGGAATTCCCCTCACCGTGGTGGCCGGCCGCATCCGTGATCACCATCGCATTCATGGCGTTGGTCATCGGCGTCCTGGGCGCCTTCGAGGACACCCGCGTGGCGCTGTACGTGGGCGCCGTGTGGCTGGGGCTGCTGGTCCTCGCCTACCGCCTTTGGGTCAAGGGGAACGGACGACGCCGGGCCGAACTGGTGGACGAGACGTCACCGCTGCCGGTGGTCACCTCAGCCCGGTAGTGAAAAGGCGTCCAGGTCATAGCGACTCCCCGACGCTCTCTCACCTGATATGTGGGAAGGATTGTCAAGGGGGCAGTGGTGAGCGGCTCCCAACTTCGTTGTTGGGGGCCGGCAGTTGGGGTGCCGTCCGGGTGTGGCGGTGGTGCTGGCGAGTCGTTGTATTCGACCACAGTGTCAGCCTGATATTCGCGGATTGGTTGCCGCAGGACGATTGTTCGGCTGGGGCGTATCGCTGTATAACATCGAGCGTCAACGGTATGGGCCGTGTGCTCATAGGTGAGTCTCGAGTTAGCCCCAAAGTGCTGCCACGTCACGTCCGCCACACTCCGGAAAGCACATTTGTCAGGCGGCGTTCATGTGGGCCTGGCCTGATATGTGGTTGCGTTGGAGGGGTGCTGCCAGGGACCAGCACCAGCCGGCGAGTTCCCTGGCGACCGCGGTGTTGGCCGTGACGGACCTTTTCTTGCGGGCATCGAAGACTTCCCATTTGTGATGGAGCCTGTGGTTGCCCTCCAGAGCCCGGACCCGGGTGGCAGGGTCGACCAGGTCCAACTGGCGCAGCAGTCGGATCCCGGGCCGGGCGTAGGGGCGCCGGTGCTGCCAGGCCGCCTCCACCAGGAGCTTGCGGGCGAATCTGCTCCCCGCCTTCGTGATCGGTCCTTGGTGGCGTGACGGGCCCGAGGACTGTTCACTGGGGACTAGGCCAAGGTAGGAGCCGATGGTGGCCCCGGTGAAGCGTGTCCAGTCGCCGATCTCCACGGCGAGCCCGAACGCGGTCGTGACCTGGATGCCGCGCAGGCACATCAACGCGTCGATCACCGGCGTGTAGTGGCAGTCCTTGGCACCGCTGCGACGCGCTGGTCGATGCGCTTGAGGTGCGCGGCCAGCAGTTCGGCCTGTTCCACGGTGTCCTCGTAGGTGAACTGCAGAACCGGGGAGTTGAAGCATTGGCGGTGCAGCCACGCCTGGTGCTCCTGGGTCCACTTCGTCTCCTTCGGGTAGCGGATGCCGTGGCGGAGCAGGATCGCGTTCACGTGCTGGCGGGC
>JBDTQQ010000357.1:0-3656 GCA_039932075.1 Pseudarthrobacter sp.
CGGTGACCGAGCTCCCCGCCACCGGCCTGATCGGCCGGGCCTGGTCCCGCGCCGAGTGGGTGGAGGCCACCCTCGGAACGTGGAAGCGGCTGACCGAACCCGTCGCCAACAGCATCGCCAATGCCCTTTCCAGCGCCATGACCGAACAAATGCCTGAAGAGATGAAGTCCATGATGGGCGGGGCATCGTCTATGCTGCAGAACATGGGCGGAGCGATCTTCGGCATGCAGCTGGGGCAGGCCATCGGCGCCCTATCCGCCGACGTCGTCAGCTCAACAGACATCGGAGTGCCGCTGGCCGACCTTGAAATGGCCCTGTTGCCGTCCAACGTCGCGTCCTTCGGCGAAGGGCTGAGCCTGCCGGCGAACGACATCCGCCTGTTCCTCGCCGTCCGCGAGGCGGCCCACGCGCGCCTGTTTGTCCAGGTCCCTTGGCTGCGCGGCCATCTCTTGGGCGCCATTGAGTCGTACGCCCGCGGCATCCACATTGACACCTCCCGGATCGAGGAACTGGCCCGGGACCTTGATCCCGGCAATCCTGAAGGCATTCAGGAGGCGCTGTCCAAGGGCGTCTTTATGCCGCAGCGGACACCCGCCCAGGAGCAGGCACTCGAAAAGCTGGAGACAGCCCTGGCGCTCGTTGAAGGCTGGGTGGACGAGCTCACGGCTGCGGCCACGGAGAAGATGCTGCCCTCCGCGGCTGCCCTCCGTGAGACGGTCCGGCGGCGCCGCGCCACCGGCGGCCCCGCTGAACACGCCTTCGCCTCCCTCGTGGGGCTTGAGCTGCGTCCACGGCGCCTGCGGGAGGCTGCCACCCTGTGGGCCGTCCTCAAGGAGGAACGCGGCATTGCCGGGCGCGACGCCATCTGGCAACACCCGGACCTGCTGCCCACGGCCGAGGACCTCGATGACCCCCAAGGCTTCGGCGGCCGCCGCAAGCTGGCGGAGGCCAGCGACAGCGAAGTGGATGACGCCCTGCAAAAGCTCCTCAGCGGCGGATTTGATGATGCCCCGCAGGACGCCGCTGCTCCCGGTGCCACCGAGTCCGGGACTGGCGACACCGGCACCAACGGGTCAGATGCCGCTGACTCCGGCGACGGTGATACCAACACGGGAGACTCCGGCGCGGAAGACTCCGGCAGGGATGCGGACGACGGCGATACGGACAAGCCGAAAGGCTGATCGGAGTGCCTAGTCGGCGTCGCCGTGGGTGTGCCCCGCGCCGTCTTCCGGCCTCGTGCCGTCGGCTGGCATGAAGTCGCAGTCTGACCCGGTTCCGCCGGCGCCCAGGCCCCGAGAGGTGGCGTAGGAGACGCCCTCCAGGAACGCTTTGGCGCGCATGGTGTCCGGATAGGCTTCCAGCAGTTTCCAGAAGGCAGCGTTGTGACCGGCCACAAGCAAGTGGGCCAGCTCATGCAGCAGCACATAGTCAATGACCCATTGCGGCATGGCCCGAAGCTTGTCCGAGAGCCTGATGGTTCCTTCAGAAGGCGTCGCCGAACCCCACCGTGAGTTCTGGTTACTGACCCAACGGACCGACGTCGGGACCGCCCTCCCGCCGAAGTACTGGGCTGAAAGGGCGGCGGCGTGGGACGCCAGCGCGGCATCCGTAGCGGGTTGCTTGCGTCCCTTGTCCGCGCGCCGCTCCCCTTGCCGGTGCAGCTTCTCCAGCATCCGGTGCACCCACTCGGACTCCTGGGCGGCCGTGAATCGCGCCGGAATGGCCACAACGGCGGTCCCGTTCTCCCAGAAGGCGGCCACGGTCCGGGTCCGCCGGGCCGACCGCCGAACCTCCACCGGAGCCCCGCCGGCGGTTGTCAGACCTGGGGCCCGGCTGCGCTTGCCGGGCGTCACAGGATGCTGCTTTCGACCAGTACCCGCAGCACGTCTTCGCCATAACGTTCCAGTTTGGCCGGGCCCACGCCCGCCAGCGCGGCGAGTTCCTCCAAGGAGGACGGTTTGGCCTCAGCAATGGCTGTCAGCGTGGCATCTGTGAAGACCACAAAGGCCGGGACTTCGGCGGCCAGCGCGATCTCCTTCCGCCACTGCCGGAGGGCGTCGAAGGTCTGTTCCTCGTAGCTGGGTGGACAGTCGTTGCAGCGCCCCACCTTGCGTTCGGCACCGCTCGCCAGCATGCTCCCGCAGACCCTGCAGGTGGCTGGGACTGCAGCCTTGCGGCGTGGGGCGGGCCCTTTGCCGCGGGCGCTTGAGCTGGCCACCGAGTTGGGCCGAAGCCCGTCAAGGAACCGTGAGGGCTTCCGGTTGGCCCGGCCACCGGGAGTCCGCGCCGTGGACCAGGAAAGGGCGAGGTGCTCGCGTGCCCGGGTGATTCCCACATACAGGAGGCGCCGCTCCTCATCGACGGCCTCGGGCGTGTCCGCGAAGGAGATGGGCATCAGGCCTTCGCTGAGGCCCACAAGGAACACGGCGTCCCACTCCAGGCCCTTCGCGGCGTGCAGCGAAGCAAGCGTCACGCCTTGGACCGTAGGAGCATGCTGCGCCAGGGTCCGCTCCTGGAGTTCATTGACGAAGTCGGCCAGGCCGAACTGCTCGCCCCGGACCTGGACCAGCTCATCGGCGAGGGCCACCAGTGCCGCCAGTGATTCCCAGCGTTCGCGGAGGGCACCGCCGTTGTGGGGCGGGGCCTCGGTGTAGCCGAGGGACGCCACGATGTCGCGGACCAGCTGGCCCAAGGGTTCAGGCGTGGCTGTTTCGGCCACAGCCCTGGTCGCGGCCCGGAGCTGAAGGATGGCATCGCGCACTTCCTTGCGGGCGAAGAAACGCTCACCGCCCCGGAGCTGGTAGCCGATGCCGGCGGCTGCGAGGGCCTGTTCGTACGCTTCAGACTGCCCGTTGGTGCGGAACAGGACGGCTATCTGGCTGGCGGGAGTGCCGGCGTCGAGCAGGTCCCGGATCTTGACGGCCGCGGTGGCGGCTTCGGCTTCATCGTCCGAGCATTCGGTGAACTGCGGGACCGGCCCGGCCGGGCGCTGGGCCACCAGCTGGAGCGGGGTTGCCCAGGCCGAATCGGCGACGGGACCGCCGCTGCGCCGCGCTGCCAGGAGGTCGTTGGCCAGCTTCACCACCTGCGGCGTGGAACGGTAATCGCGGATCAGCTTAACCACGCTGGCCTGGGGATACTGCGCCTTGAATCCCAGCAGGTGCTTGGGCGAAGCGCCGGTGAACGAGTAGATGGTCTGGCTGGCATCGCCCACCACGCACAGCTCATCCCGGCCGCCGAGCCACAGTGCAAGGAGGCGCTGCTGCAGCGGCGAAACGTCCTGGTATTCATCCACTACGAAGTGCCGGTACTGCTCGCGAACCGTGGCGGCGACCTTCTGGTCCTCCTGCAGGATGCCGACCGTAATCAGCAGGACGTCCTCGAAGTCAATGACGTTGCGGTCCGTCTTGACATCCTCGTAGGACTGGAAGACCCGGGCGACGGCGGTGAGGTCAAACCCGCCGGGAGTTCCCCGATCCTGCGCGTTCTCCAGGTAGTTGGCCGGGGTCAGCATGGAAACCTTGGCCCACTCAATCTCCGATGCGAGGTCGCGGATGGAGGCGCGGTCCGTGCTGAGCCTGAGGCGGCGGGACGCCTCAGCGATCATCTGGGCTTTGTGGTCCAGCAGATTGGGCAGCGTGCCGATGCCCATCTCG
>JBDTQQ010000358.1:0-3623 GCA_039932075.1 Pseudarthrobacter sp.
CGCGGCTGATCCGGAAGCTGGCCGGCATGGCCGCCATCAAGAACACGCGACCCTTCGTCTATGTTGGCTTTGACGACGGCTTCGACCCACAGCTGGCAGCCCAATGGTCGCTGACCCTCCAAGGCAAATGGACAGAATCCAACCAGCTCGCAATTCCGATGGTCCGGCCGATGTATGACGGACCCGCCCATGTGCCGGAAGCAATCGAGGACATCCTCCGGTCCCTGCCGGGTATCGACGTCGTCGTTGACCCAGAGCTGGCTCCGGAGCTGCGGGCCTGGCGTCCACAGTACGCCTCAAGGATCATCACGTACTAGTTACTGCCGCCACGGGCGCCCTGGTGGGCAAGCCCATCGGACAATCAAAAAGAGGCCACCTCCCAGTCACGGGAGGTGGCCTCTTCAGCGCCGCACTAGCGGTCGTTATCGACGGCGATTCCTGCCCGCTGGTGGTGGCTATGGGCCGTCGATCGAATGAAGTTGACGACTCGACGTGAGGTATCGCTTATTTGGTAGTCCGCGGGAATTACGGGCGGACCGTCCGTCTCAAACTGATCCAGAACGATCGCGATGGCGTCGACGATTGCATCGGCCTTAACTCCGGTCGTGATGATGGCGGCGGTATCCAGGGACTCCGGCCGTTCAATGGCGTCCCGCAGAGTCACGGCGGGGAACCCCAGCAGCGAGGACTCCTCGCTGATCGTGCCGCTGTCGGAGAGGACCAGTTTGGCCTCTCGCTGCAGCCGGACGTAGTCGTTGAAGCCGAACGGCGGGTGAAAACGCAGTCCCCGCTTGAGCTCTTCAGGCTGATCCTCCAGGCGCTTCCGTGTCCTCGGGTGGGTTGAGATAAGCACGGGAAGTTCGTACCGCTCGCTGACGGTCTGAAGGGCCTTGAGGATCTCGGCCAGACGCCGGGGACTGTCGACGTTTTCTTCACGGTGCACGCTGACCATGAAGTATCCCCCGGTGCTCAGGGCCTGGCGTTCGAGGACATCACTGGCAGCGATGGCGTCTGCATTCGCCAGCAGCACCTCCTTCATCGGGGAGCCGGTGAGGAGGATGCGGGAAGGGTGAAGCCCTTCCGCCAGCAAATTGCGGCGAGCATGCTCGGTGTACACGAGGTTGTAGTCGGCAACATGGTCCACGAGTTTGCGATTCGTTTCCTCGGGGACGTTTTCATCGAAGCACCGGTTGCCGGCCTCCATGTGGTAAACCGGGATTTTCAGCCGCTTGGCCATCAGCGCGGAGATGCAGCTGTTGGTATCGCCCAGGACCACCATGGCGTCGGGCTTCTCCTTAAGGAGTACCTGCTCCGTCTTCGCCAGGATCGATCCGAGGACGGTTCCCAACGACGACGTGTCCGCCGCCAGGAAGTGGTCAGGCTTCCGGAGTCCGAGGTCTTCGAAGAAGACCTCGTTCAATTCGTAGTCGTAGTTTTGGCCCGTGTGCACCAGAACATGCTCGGTGCTTCTGTCCAGACGGCGAATTGTGGCAGCCAGCCGAATGATTTCGGGTCTGGTGCCAACGATTGTCATAACTTTTAGCCTGTGGCCAGCGTCGGTCATACTTCCTCCGGGAAAGTGTCGGGAGAGGCTGGATCAAAGATTTCGTTGATCCAGAACATCGTGTAGAGCTTATCCGCTCCGGTATTTGTGATCTCGTGCGACCACATGGTCGGCATATCCACGGCGGCCGGTTCCTGGCCGCTGACGCGGTACGTCACAATTTCATCGGTGAACAGTTTTCGCATCGAAATTTCTGCGGTTCCGGACAACACGGTGAATCGCTCGATTTTACGGCGATGGTAATGCTGCCCCCGGGTCACACCGGGCACCGTCGTTGAAAACGATGACTGTCCCTCTCCCCCGGCACTGCGGACCACTTCAAAGAAGGCGCCTCGAGCGTCTTCCTTCCGGTCCAACGCGATGGGGAGCCTGTCGCCGACCAGGAAGGAGCGGTAGGTGTTGAAGATATCGCGTTCAAAAGAGCCGGAAATATCGGGAATCGTTCCCTTGGAGTAAGTGTCAGCGGTCGCCTGGATCAAGGCCGCAACCTCGCTGACCAGCTTGGTTGTCGCCAGCCTGTGCGCGTCCTCCGGCTCGTGGAGTCCCAGGAGGACCTCTGCCGCGGTCTGTGCGTGGAGCAGCAGGAGTTCCTTGTCGTCCTGAACCAGAAGCGGCTCCCCGTTGGCTGCAAGGTGGCAGAACGTGGCGACAACAGAGTTGTAGAAGGGCATCCCGTGCTCGCCGAATAGGTTGGGAAGCCTGACATCGATGAAGCGGGATCCTGCCTTCTCCGCGGCGGCCTGCAGAATCTCTCCCGCCTGCTGCTTTCCGACACCGTAAGGCGTGCCGTTGCCGGCCTGGATCGAATTGGCGAACACGATAGTCGAAGGCTTCACCGCCGCCGCGTCCAGCGCCAGCGCGAGTTGCCGGGCGAACTCCGCGTTGCCGTTCCTGACGGCTTCCTCGTCGCCGCGGTTGACACCGGCAATGTGTACCAGCGTCGTGGAACGCTCGAGCGCTGCGATCGTCGCTCCACGATCAAACTTTTCACCTAAGGCTATGGCCTCGGTTTCTTCCCCCAAGGAATGGGCCAGCACGCGGGTGTGCCACCCTAGGAAGCCATTGCTCCCGGTCAACGCGATCGTCATTACTGTGGTCCTTCCAATTTTGATGCCATCACTGCCCGCAGGCCGTCAGTTTGTACAGTTTTGCCTGGCCCTGGGAGTCCACCAATGTTGCGACACCCGATGCCTCGAGGTTGTCCAAACCCTTGAATCCGTTGTCCCCGCCATGAACTTCCCGATGGCCGAAGTCGAGCACGTAGTCGACGTTCAGCCGCCGCACCGCCAGACAAACGGTCGGATCGGAGTTGGCCGCGTTGAGGTGCGTGAACACCTGCTCTGCCCCATCGGGCAAGGCGCTGAGGAGGTGGAGCTGCAGGAGCTTCCGCCCCGTAAAGGCATAAGCAAGAGCGCTGCCATTCCACGGGTTTCCGGCCATGATGGCGCCTTCCGGTACCTCATTCGGGAGCCTGCTCATCAGGGCCATCTCGTCCGAGGAGATCAGCGGAGAGTCGTTGGTCATGCGATATCCAGCGGAGGCGGATATCGCTGCCTCGCGAACATTGGCCTGTTGCGTGCTCCCGGCCAGCAGTCCGGCCAGAACGAGGCCCACGACGCCCACGGTGAGGGCGGCTGGGCCCACCGACCCCCGTGCGGGCAGGAAGTTCTTCCCGAGGGGATATTTTGCGGCCAGGGGAAGGATCCATGTGTCCCAGCATCGGACCGCGCCTACGGCGGCGAGCGGCAGAATCACCACTGGAAGCAACGAGGCCAGGCGGGGCGGGTCGTTGTACCAGACACCGGTGAAGAACGTGCGCATCGGCCCAAACGGAAATGAGGTTACTACGACGAAGAGGCCGGCCATTACGAGGTACATACCGACGACCCAGAGCTGCGTACGACGCACAAGCAATGACACCAGGCCTGCGATCGACAAAGCCATGATCGCCCAGGCGACGGGACGACCGATGCCTGAGGCGGTCAACACCTCTCCGATGGCCCGGCCAGTCGTTTCGACCGGTGGCCAAAAGGCGGCTACCTCAGGCGGGCGGATCGTT
>JBDTQQ010000359.1:0-3611 GCA_039932075.1 Pseudarthrobacter sp.
CCTCCTGCGTCTCCCGGCCGTGTCCCGTGCAGAGGGTGCCGGACCGCCGTCGTGCGTTTCCTGCTTATGCCGCCGCGGCGCTAGGAGCGGAGCCCCGCGAACACGTTCTTGGGCCGCTGCATCTCGCCGTGCTTGGCGCCCAGGACGATCACTGCCGCGGCGAAGGCGGGAATGGCCCACTGCAGCATCTTCAACTGCTGCTGCGCAGCCTTCAGCTCATCCGACGCTCCCGGCTTGGGCTCGGTGGCGCCCTCGCCGCCCTGGTCCGCGAACTGGTCCACCTTCTTGCCGAGGACGCCTGCGTACAGCGTCACCGCAGCACCCGCCACGGTCACCGCCGTCTTGATCACCGTGTCTCTGGCCACGCCGTCCTGCTTGGCGATGCGCCCCTTGTTCTCCCAGGCGATGGCGAGGTCTGCCACCAGGTGCGAGGCGAACGCCGCCGTCTGGAAGGGTGCCCACTTCATCCAACCCGCGCTGGAGAGTCGGGTACGTTCGGCCGGGTCCTTAGCTTCCGCAGCCGCCCCGTTCAACCCGATCGCACCCATGAGTGAGCCGCCGAACCACGCCGCAGCCGTCAGGTCGTGGACGGCGCGGGCAACAAGATTTCCTGCCATGATGTGTATTCCTCACGTTGAGCTGGTTCCGAATGCCGCTGCTGCGGCCTTTGCATTCCCTGAAGGTCAGGCTCACGCCATGGTAAGCACACTTAGTAATATTTCGGAAGCCCGTCTTCAGGAGCGGGTATGCGTAATATCGGGGTCATGGAAACAGGGACTTTGTTCGGCTGGGCATTCGGCGACCCCGCCAGGGAAAATGACGGCGCCTACATGGCAGGCCTGGAAAAGGAAGCCCTGAAGAACGCGACCGAGACTGCACAGGCGAGAGGCGTCACCGTGGTGGCCGGCTCTGGGGTCTTCACCTCATTGAGCGCTCACGACAGCCTGGTGGAGCTGGAAAACGCGCCAGGCCAACTGGTGGTCCGGTGCACCGTGCATGTTGAAGGCCCCGGCGCCGGCAAACTGCACGCAGAGGGGCCCATGAACGGCTAAGCCATGGCAGACGGGGATTCCAGCATCAGCGAGGCGGCAGACGCCGTCGAGGAAGCGTCCGACACAAAGGCGCTGGACGTTGTGGCGCGCTCGGGATTTGCCGTGATGGCCCTGCTCCACATCATTGTTGGCGCCATCGCCATCGCGCTGGCCTTCGGACACCCCGGGCAGGCGGAAGCCACCGGAGCTATCGAGCAGTTGGCCGCCAACCCGTGGGGACCCGCCATCCTCTGGGCCTGCGTGGTTGCCTGCACCGGCTTGGCGCTGTGGCAGTTGAGTGAAGCCACGGTCCGCGCCCGGCACCTGCCCCGCAAGGAGCGGCTTGGAAAGCTGGTGTCCTCCGGCTTCTTGGCCGTTGCGTACGGAAGTGTGGGGCTCAGCTTTGCCGGGTTCGCCGTCGGCCTGCGCGGAGATTCCGGCGACACGACACGCGATTTCAGCACCGCCCTCCTGAACACGCCGGTCGGGCTGCCTGCGCTGGTGGCGCTCGGCCTGACCATCATGGGGGTGGGCGTCTACTTCGTGGTGAAGGGGCTCCGGCGCGGGTTTAAGGAAGAGCTCTTCCACTTTGACGGAACCCGCCGCGGCCGGCTCATCGACTCCCTGGGCGTCACCGGACACGTGGCCAAGGGCGTCGCCTTGAACCTCGCCGGGCTGCTCTTCGTCATCGCGGCCGGGAAACGCAGCCCCGAAGAATCCACCGGGCTGGACGGGAGCCTGAAGGCGCTCCGGGACCATCCGTTTGGCCCGTACCTGCTCGTCGCAATCGGGGCCGGTTTCATTTGCTACGGCGTGTTCGCGCTGGTCCGTGCCCGGTTCGGGCGGATGTAACCGAGTCCCACCACCGAAAGGAAGGAAAGCCATGTCAACCGTTTCCCGAGTATTTCGTTCCCCGGCCAAGGACGTCTGGAAGGTAATCGCCGACGGGTGGCTCTACTCCGGCTGGGTGGTGGGCGCCACGAGGATCCGGGCCGTTGACGCTCACTGGCCCGAAGCCGGCTCCAGGCTTCACCACTCCGTCGGCGTCTGGCCGCTGGTGATTGACGACACCAGCCGTGTGTCCGCCGTCGAGCCCGGCCGTTCCCTGGAACTGGTGGCACGAGGGTGGCCCCTGGGCGAAGCCAAAGTGGTCATCACTCTTGAGGATCTGGGCGCGCAATGCCGTGTCACCATCGCAGAGGACGCCATCCGCGGACCCGGCAAACTGGTCCCCAAGATGCTGCGCGACCCCCTGATCGATGTGCGCAACACGGAGACGCTCAAGCGGCTGGAACTGATGGCCGCAGGCGGGGCCGGGAGCTAGAAAGCAACGCGGCGCTTAAAGCAACGCGGGGTCACTCCCTGCTCAATAATGACGGCTTATTGGGCGTGGAGTGACCCCGCGTTGGTTGTCCGGGTTAGCTGCTAGACCGTTGCGGTTACGCCGTCGCGGGAAATGGCAACCATGTCCTCGCGCGGCACCACCTTGATGCGCTCACGCTTGACCTCAACCCCATGTGACCCGCCGGCCTCGGTGGCCGCCGCACCCAGGGCGAGTTCGTGGGCGTCCAGGGCAAGCCAGCCCTCCCAGCTGGTGAACTTCACGCCGCGGGCGTCGAGTAGTTCGACGACGGCGTCCGCCTCGGGTGTCTGCGCTGCGGGCAGGTTCTCGCGGTCTTCGAGCAGGTAGGTCACCGTCTCAAGGGCGTCGCCCTTGGTGTGGCCGATCAGGCCGATGGGTCCGCGCTTGATCCAGCCGGTGGCGTAGATGCCCGGCACGTGGGTGCCGGCGGCGTCCAGGACGCGGCCGCCGTCGTTCGGGACAACACCCTTGCTGTGGTCGAACTCGACCTCGGGCAGCGAGGAACCGAAGTACCCGATCGCGCGGTAGACGGCCTGGACGGGGTAGTCGACCAGTTCACCGGTGCCGCGGGCGTTGCCCGTGCCGTCGAGCTCGGTGCGCTCGAACCGGATGCCGGCGACGCGGCCGGGCGTCTCGGCGTCGTCGTACACCTCGACCGGGCTGTGCAGGAAGTGCAGGTGCAGGCGGCGGGAGGCCGTGAGTTCGGTGAGGTCCTCGGGCTGCTCGGCGATCCAGTTGGTAAGCGTGCCGACCATGGTCTTGGTCTGGTTGTTGCTCTGGATCTGGCGGTCCGATTCCTCGTCGAACTCGAAGTCCTCGGCGTAGAGGATGATGTCCACGTCCTTGGAGTGGGAGAGTTCGCGCAGTTCCAGCGGCGTGAATTTCACCTGGGCCGGCCCGCGGCGGCCGAAGACGTGCACGTCGGTGACCGGGGAATCCTTGAGGCCGGCGTAGACGTTGTCCGGGATTTCCGAGACCAGGAGGTCGTCGGCGTGCTTGGAGAGCATCCGCGCCACGTCCAGGGCCACGTTGCCGTTGCCGATCACGGCGACTTCCTTGGCGTCCAGCGGCCATTCGCGGGACACGTCCGGGTGGCCGTCGTACCAGGAGACGAAGTCGGCGCCGCCGAAGGAGCCTTCGAGTTCGATCCCCGGGATGTTCAGGTCCGCGTCCTTGATGGCGCCGGTGGCGAAGATGACGGCGTCGTAGTGGGTGCG
>JBDTQQ010000360.1:0-3598 GCA_039932075.1 Pseudarthrobacter sp.
CGGCGTGGGAACCGGCGCGGGGGTGGCATTCTGAGCGGCGGTGGGAACCGGGACCGAGGTCGGCTGCGGGGCCGCGGTTATCTCACCCGCTGCCGGCGGCGCCGAGGAGATGGCAGCGGTGGGTTGATCGGTTGCGATGGCGTCGAGGCGGACCGCGGACGCGCAGGCACCGAGGAGGGTCGCCAAGGCAACGAGCCAGGCCAGAAGTCGGGCGCGGGCACCGATCATGATCCAGTTTAGCGCGGCGCCAAATACCTCAGCTGAGGACGCGCCCGGCCGGCTCTGGTGGCGTCGGCATGATCTGCTCGAAGATGTCCAGGACTGTCTGGGTCGCCCGGCCAACGCCGTGGTGGCGCCACAGCACCACGACGGCGAGGTGGGTGGGTGGACCCGCGAGCTCACGGTAGACCAGACCCGGCGGGTTGATGTGCCGGACCGACGACAACGTGAGGGTGACACCCACCCCTGCAGCCACCAGGCTGAGGACGGCATAGGAGTCGGGTGCTTCCTGCATCACGCGCGGTGAAAAGCCCGCTTCCAGCGCAAGCCGAGTGGTCGCTTCCCAGAGGTTTGAGCCGATGGTTGCCGGGAATGCCACAAAGGGTTCTTTAGCGAGATCCCGCAACTGGATCGAATCTGCCGATGCCAGCGGATGGTCCTCCGGCAGTGCAACCAGGAGGCGTTCATAGGCAAACACGCGCGTCCGGACATCCGTGTCCCGCACCGGAAGCCGCCCGAACCCGATATCCAGGGCTCCTGAGGCCACTTCAGCCGGCGCCAGTCCGCCGTACACCAACGACTTCAGCTTCAGCTCGATGCCGGGTTCAGCCGCGCGAACAGCCTTGGCGAGCGGCGGCACCACATCCCGGCTGCTTGCGCCGGCGTATCCCACCACCACCTGACCCACCACGGCCGAGCTGCCTAGCGTCGCAGCACGCTCAATGAGGCTGGCGCTTTCCAGCGTCTTCAGGATGGGGCCGAGCACCGCGTGGACCGCATCGGTCAGGCGGACGCTACGGGCGGACCGTTCAAAAAGTACGACGCGGAGCTCCTGTTCCAGCCGCCGGATCCACACACTGAGCTGCGGTTGGGCCACTGCGAGCCGCTCGGCCGCGCGGCCGAAGTGCAGTTCTTCGGCAAGGACTGCAAAGGCACGAAGGTACTTCAGATGCATATGATCGGCTATCCATAGCGTTTTAGTAATCGGTCTCTCAGCAAAAGCTTATTGGACAGTTATCGGCCCGTTCTGCGATCTTGAGTGTGCGCTAGGTTACCCACGGCTGTGACGCGGGGCATCGACCCCCCCGCCCGCCGCAAGCTTCCCGACGCCTCCCCAGGTCAGCTTGCAGGCACCCCCGGGCCCCTGCTGAGCGCCAAAACTTCGGACAACTCAATGAGGACAATCATGACCAAAACTATGGACAGGGCCGAACTCCCCGTCGCCAAGCGTGCGGTTGGCATGCAGAAGGTGACCGGCTTCTTCACCGAGCTGATGCGGCGCTTCCTGCCGGATCCCTTTGTGTTCGCCATCATCCTGACCATCCTGACGGTCATGCTGGCCATCGTGATCGAGGGCCAGAGCTTCGATGACGTCACGGCGTCATGGGGAAACGGGTTCTGGTCCCTGCTGGCCTTCACCACCCAGATGGCCGTCATTTTGGCCATGGGCTACGTCCTGGCGAACGCGCCCGTCGTCGAGCGTTTGCTCAACGCGATTGTCAGCCATGTGGAAACGCCGCGCCCCGCCGTGATCGTGGCAACGCTCGTGGGTGCCGTGGGTTCCTACCTGAACTGGGGATTCGGCCTGGTCATCGGCGGAATCGCTGCCAAGAAGCTGGCCCTGCACGTCAAGGGCGTCCACTACCCGCTGATCATCGCCGCGGCGTACAGCGGCTTCACCATGTACGGCCTGGGCCTTTCCGCCACCATCCCGATGGTCATTTCGACGCCGGGACACCCCATGGAGAAGCAGATGGGCCTCATTTCGCTGGCCGAGACCATCTTCTCGCTGCCGATGCTGATCACCGCCGCAGTGGTCCTGGTCACGCTGCCGCTGCTGAATGCGATGCTCCACCCCAAGCCCGGCCAGCCGGTCACCGAGATCGACCGTGCCCTGCACTTCTCCGAGCCCTCCAAGAACGTTGTGGTGGATGGTGACGCCGATACCTTCGCCTCCAAGCTCAACAACAGCCGGATCCTCGCCATGGCCATTGGCGCGCTGGGCATGGCCTACGTGGTGGTGCACTTCATCCGAGGCGGTGGCGTTGACCTGAACCTGATCAACTTCTTCATCCTCTTCCTCGGCATCCTGCTCCTGGGCACGCCCAACGCGTACCTCAAGCAGCTCAACGAGGGCATCAAGACCATCTCCGGGATCATCCTGCAGTTCCCGTTCTATGCGGGCATCATGGCCACGTCAGGCCTGGTGGTCACCATCTCCGGCGTCTTCACCAGCATCTCCACTCCTGAGACCTTGCCGTTCTGGGCCCTGATCAGCTCGTTCCTCATCAACTTCTTCGCCCCGTCCGGCGGCGGCCACTGGATGATCCAGGGTCCCTTCATGATCGATGCGGCGAACGCCATTGGCGCCTCCACGGCCCAGACCTCCATGTCGGTAATGCTCGGCAATGCCTGGAACGACCTGGTCCAGCCCTTCTGGATCCTGCCCGCTCTGGCACTGTCCAAGCTCAAGCTCAAGGACATTATGGGCTACACCGTGATCATGATGTTCTGGGTGGGAATCATCTATGTCAGCGCCATCCTCCTCTGGGGCTCCCTGGGCTAAGCCCACTTCCACAAGAAAAGAGAAACAAATGCTGTTCCTGGTACGCATGGACGTCAACCTTCCCGCCGATATGCCTGCGGAGGAGGCGGCTGCCATCAAGGCGGTCGAAAAGGCTTACTCACAGGGCCTGCAGCAGCAGGGCAAGTGGCGCCACATCTGGCGCGTTGTGGGCGAATACTCTAACTACTCGGTGTTCGACGCCGAAAGCAACGAAGAACTGCATGACATGCTCTCGGGCCTGCCGCTGTTCCCGTATATGGAGATCTCGGTCACCCCCTTGGCCAAGCACCCCTCAGACGTCAACTGACGCCTCGGCTGCACTCACGTCCTCGTGCTCCCTTGAAACTCAGGGGAGCACGCTGGCGTTGATGACATTTCCGCCGTCGGCCGTCACGTAGCAGTCCACCCTGCGGTCGCCGGAATCCCAGCTGGTGCCGCTGGGATACGCGCGCTGGAAGTTGAGGGTGTAGTCGTTGGCTGCCGGCGCCAGCTTGGCCGCCTGGCAGGCTTCCAGCGCCTTGGCCGCGAGGGCTTCCCGGCCAGGATACAAATCTCTGCCCGGGTAGCGGAACACGGCCACCAGTTGGGCGGAATGTCCGGTATCGCAGGCCACCACCGTTGACCGTAGCGCCGCGGGGTCAAAGTCCTTGAAGCAGTCCCCCAGCCGGTAGTCCGGCGGCGTGACACCTTCCCGTGGCAGCGCGAGGGGGGTGGGCAGGGGAGTGGGCGAGACCTCCACGACGCCGGAGCCGGGATCGCCAGGCGGGGCGGTCGGCTGGGAATCCAGCCGGTTGGCGAGCCACACCAACGCCA
>JBDTQQ010000361.1:0-3586 GCA_039932075.1 Pseudarthrobacter sp.
GGGAATGCAGCCGTTGTGGAGGCAGGTGCCACCCAGTTTTCCCTTTTCAATGAGGCCGACTGTTAGGCCCAGTTGACGGGCCCGCAGGGCAGCAGCGTATCCGCCACTTCCTCCGCCGAGTACCAGCAGGTCGAATTCTTGCGCAGTTGCCTGATCGGCCACTTAGACGCTCCCTCGCGTGAACGATGACGCGAGCTTTGCGCATCATCTGGTCTTGGAACTTGTACTGCCGTGATTATGCCAGCAGGCAGGTTCGCTTTCATTTGTGACTACCGTGGTTCACCTTAGCGAACCAGCTATCCATGCTCCACCTTGCCGCTGCGTTTGTGGAGCGCTTGTGTCCAGTGTCACGCGGCTTTGTGCCCGACGGATCACGCCGATTCCACAAAGCCGCGTCACAGACCGGAACGTGGTCAGGCTGCGCCGAGGACATCCTCCACGTAGGCCACCAGGGTCCGGACGGTGCAGCCGGTGGCCTGCTTGTGGGTGTAGCCGTACGGGCTGCCGTTATTAAAGGACGGGCCGGCAATGTCGATGTGGGCCCACGGGATCTGTTCCCCGTCCTTGCCCTTGCCCACAAACTCGCGCAGGAAGACCGCAGCGGTCATCATGCCGCCATGCCGTTCGCCGATGTTGGCCAGGTCCGCCACCTGCGAGTCGATGCTCGGGCGCAGCTCCTCGGGCAGCGGCATGGGCCACACCAGTTCCCCGGCGCGGTCGGCGGCGGCCTTGAGCGGGGCGGTGACGCTGTCTGAGCCCATAACCCCGGCTGTGCGGTTGCCGAGGGCAATAAGCTGCGCGCCGGTGAGCGTAGCGACGTCGATGATGGCGTCCGGGTATTCGCGGCTGGCGGCGACGATTCCGTCAGCCATGACCAGGCGGCCTTCGGCGTCGGTGTTCAGCACCTCAACGGTTTTGCCGCCGAACATGGTGAGGACGTCGGCGGGGCGCGACGCCGCGCCACCGGGCATGTTTTCGGCGATGCACAGCCAGGCGGTGGCTTTGACGGGCAGTCCAAGACGCGCAATTGCCAGCACAGTGTTAAGTACGACGGCGGCGCCCGCCATGTCGCTCTTCATGTCACCCATGCCGAGGGCCGGCTTCAAGGAAATGCCGCCGGTGTCGAAGGTGATTCCCTTCCCGACGAGGGCGATCTTCTTTGTCGCCTTCGCGGGGGAGTACTCCACTTTCACCAGTCGCGGCTGGCGTGTGGAGCCCTTGCCCACGCCCATGATGCCGCCGAAGCCTTCCTTTTCCAGGCGCTTTTCATCCCAGACCGTCACCTTGATGGGCAGGCCCTTGGCCAGTTCCTTCGCGGCCTCGGCGAAGGACTCGGGGTAGAGGTGGCTGGGCGGCTGGTTGACCAGCGACCGGGTGGCGTTGACCGCCTGGCCGATCAGGCCCGCGCGCTTCAGGGCTGCGCTGAGTTCGTCGCTTGCAGGCACGTCCGTGAAGATCACCGCGTTGCGCACCGGGTCCTTGAGACCATCGCTGCTGGACCTGTGCTCGGTGAAGGCGTAAGCGCCCAGGGCGGCACCCTCGGCGACCGCCGCGACGTCGGCGACTCCCGTCGTCGGGAATGCCAGGACAACGGTGGCCAGGCCGGCCAACTGGCGGACGGCGGAACCGGCAGCGCGCCGGAGCGCCTCTTCGGACAGTTGCTGGCCGGCAGCGACCTTGCCCACGCCTGCCAGGACAAGCACGCCGGCGCCGGTTTCGGGCAGGCCCGGAAGCCGGACGGCCTGATCGGCGGCGCCGGTGATCCCCAGGACCTTAAGGGAATCAGTCAGCGCTTCGGCTGACTTCGCGGTCAGCGGGTTCCCGAGCAGCACGGGGCCGTCGGGGCCCTGTCCCACGCCGATGACAACGGCGTCACTGGTGGCCCTCTTCAGGTCCTTGGCGAGGGTACTAAGGTTGATTTCAGTATTCTTGACCACGGGGTAAAGTCCTCAATTCTCGAAAAGGCTGTTCGCGCAGGTGGATGTCTGGCGCTGGCCATGGAAATCCTGCGGCAGTCCGGTCGCGACGTGGCCGGGGTGCCGGCTTAGCCCGTCCGGCAGGCCACTTGTCGATCGTAGCCGCTGGTGGCCGCGGGAGCGGAATCTCCTGAGACCTGCACCACACCGGCCGGCGGAATGCCGGGAGGCCCGGCAGCGTTGTACAACTTATCCACCCGAATCCTCGAAAGGAAGACGCTGTGCTTGAACGGACTTCCGGCTCACTGCTGGACCCCGATGCGCTCTACGCGAGCAACATCGAGCTGTTCCACAGCCCGGCGCTTCGCGGGCTGAACCTGGTCATGGGTTTCACGGGCTTTGCCGATGCAGGCCATGTGGTGAAGCAGATCAACGCGGAGCTGCTGGACACCCTCGACGCCGAAACGGTGGCAGTATTCGACGCCGACCAGCTCATCGATTATCGGTCACGACGGCCCCATATCTCCTTCGTTGAAGACCATCTGCAGGACTACCAGGCGCCGAAGCTGGCTCTGTATAAATTAAAGGACGGGCTCGGCAACGCCTTCCTCCTGCTGGCAGGGTTCGAACCCGACCTGCAGTGGGAGCGGTTCGCTCGCGCGGTGGTCGGCATTGTGGAGAAACTCGACGTGAACCTCGTGACGTGGATCCACTCGATCCCCATGCCTGTGCCGCATACGCGCCCGGTGGGCGTCACCGTCCATGGCAACCGCCCCGAACTCATCGAGGGCATTTCGGTCTGGAAGCCCACGGTGGATGTCCCGGCAGCTGTGGGGCACATCCTGGAACTGCGGCTGGTGGACGCCGGACGCAACGTTGCGGGGTATGTGATCCACGTCCCGCACTACCTCGCCGAAGCGGAATATCCTACGGCCGCAGTTGCCGGTCTCGAATTCCTGGGGGCGGCCACGTCCCTGATGCTCCCCGCCGACAGGCTGCGTGAAGCGGGCCGGGAAGTGGCCCGCCAGATCGCGGAGCAGGTCGAAGCCTCTGATGATGTTCGGCAGGTGGTTTCCCGCCTGGAGGAACGGTACGACGAGAAGGCGGACGGCACCGTGCGGCGCTCACTGCTGGCGGATGAGAATGACGAACTGCCGAACGGGGATGAACTCGGCGCCGCCGTCGAGGCGTACCTTGCCCGCGAGAACCCCGGCCTCTAGCCCGTCCGGTTGCCGTCTCACCGGTATCCTGAACCGGCCCGGACTGCTCTTGCCCGGACGGGCACGTGTGTCCGTCTGGCAGGCGGTTGCCATCGTCCGAGCCGCGGTCCGGGCATAATGAGGGAGTGACTTCCCCCCGAGCCTGGCTGATCTGGACCATCGGTATCTTCGCATATCTGGTGGCGGTCTCACAGCGCACGTCCTTCGGCGTGGTGGGGCTTGAAGCCACCGAACGATTCCACGCCAGCGCCTCCGCAATCTCCTTCTTCACCGTGCTGCAACTGCTGGTTTATGCAGGCCTTCAGATCCCGGTTGGCGTGCTGGTGGACAGGTTCGGCTCGCGGGCCATGATCGCCGGCGGGGCCATCCTGATGGGTCTTGGCCAGCTCCAGCTCGCTTTCGCGGAGAGCATTCCCGGCGGCGTGGCGGGGCGGGTGCTGGTGGGTGCCG
>JBDTQQ010000362.1:0-3579 GCA_039932075.1 Pseudarthrobacter sp.
CTTGGCCGCCGTATCCGCGATCTCGTCCCTGACGAGAGTCAGATTGCGGACAATGTCATCTGTGCTGCTGTACCCGGTACGAACGGCACTTGCTGTCGTAGTCACGATGTTTTCCCCTTCGATTCGGTCATCGGCCTGTAGCAGCCGAACGGATGCTGTCTGGTTGATATCCATGATCCCGAAGCAAACGGGCAGGGGTAACACTGTTTTCTGACGGTTCTGACTACACTTTCGGATATGCGATATTGGCTACCTCCAATAGGCTCTCCGGATGAGCAAACGCGGTCGTGAATCAAACTGTCACAATCACGGACTTCTACCTGGGGACCCAACCACAGCCGCCTGTCCAGAATGGTGCGGATGTGGCCCAGGCCAATTGGGCAACAGGCTGTGGGACATTTGCGTCAAACACGGGCCAGGCTTCCGCGAAGCCGCGCATGTATTGGAGATTGGACCGAGCCGCAGGCAGGTCACCTCCATTTTCCGATCAGTTTTCCGGTTTGCCGGCTATGAGGCGGGTGACGTTCCAGGGGTTTTGCTCCTGCAGGGGTGCGGGGAGGAGTTCCTGGGGGATGTTTTGGTAGGCGACGGGGCGTAGGAAGCGGTTGATGGCGAGGGTGCCGACGGAGGTGGTGCGGGAGTCGGAGGTGGCGGGGAAGGGGCCTCCGTGGACCATGGCGTGGCCTACTTCGACGCCGGTGGGCCAGCCGTTAATGATGATGCGGCCGACTTTTTGTTCCAGGACCGGGATCAGGGGAGCCGCTGTCGGGTAGTCCTGTTCGGTGAGCTGCAGTGATGCGGTGAGCTGGCCTTCAAGCCGGTTGATGGCCTGGATCAGGTCATCGGAGCTGGTGTAGCGGACGACCAGGGACGCGGCGCCGAAGATTTCCTCGTGCAGGACGTGATTGGTGACGAAGTCTGTGACCTGGGTGCCGAAGATTGTCGGGGCCGGGGCGTTGTGGGTTGCGCCTTCCCGGCCCTTCCCAACGAGGTCCACCCCTGCTGCACTGCCGAGTGCCTGCACGCCGGTGTTCCAGGAGCCTGCGATGCCTTCGGTGAGCATGGTCTGTCCGGGGCAGGCGGAGATGGCGCGTGCGACGGCGGCGGCGAATTTGTCGCCTGCCTCGCCTTCGGGGGCGAAGAGCAGGCCGGGGGAGGTGCAGAGCTGGCCTGAGCTGCCGGTGACGGCGGTGACGTACTGCTGGGCGAGGGCGTCGACGTCGCCCTTGAGTGCGCCGTCGAAGACAAAGACCGGGTTGAGGGAGGACATTTCGGCGTAGACGGGAATGGGTTCGGGGCGTGCTGCGGCGGTGTTCATCAGGGCAATGCCGGCGGCTTGGGAGCCGGTGAAACCGACGGCTTTGATGGCGGGGTCGGCTACGAGGGCCTGGCCGATGCTGGCGCCGGGGCCGTAGACGAGGGAGAAGACGCCTGGGTGCAGCCCGGCGTCGCGGACGGCCTTTACGATGGCCTGGCCGACGAGTTCGCCGGTCCCCGGGTGGGCGTTGTGGGCCTTGAAGACGACGGGGCAGCCGGCGGCGAGGGCCGAGGCGGTGTCTCCTCCCGCCGTGGAGAAGGCCAGCGGGAAGTTGCTGGCGCCGAACACGGCGACCGGCCCCAGGGGGATCTGGCGCTGGCGGATGTCGGACCGAGGCATGGGCGTGCGCTCCGGCAGGGCCGGGTCGATGCGGACGCCGCGGAAATCGCCTTCGCGGACCACGCCGGCGAAGAGCCGGAGCTGGCCGGTGGTGCGGGCCCGTTCGCCCTGCAGCCGGGCTGCGGGCAGGCCGGTTTCCTGGCCGGCCCGGATGATCAGTTCCTCGCCGATGGCCTCGATATTGTCTGCGATGGCGTCCAGGAACGCTGCGTGGGCTGCGGGCTCCAGTGTGCTGAAGGAGGGGTAGGCAGCCGCGGCGGCGGAGATCGCCGTCGCCAATTGCTCTTCGGTAATCAGCGAGTAGGCGGGCTCGAGCTGTTCGTTCGTGGCGGGGTTGAAACCGAAGGCTGTTTTGCCGCCGCCGACGACGGTCTGGCCCGCGATCAGGGAATGTCCGGTGAGTGTCACAGTAGTTACTCCTTGGAGAGGGTGGATCAGGAGATGGTGTCGATGAGGGCTTTGAGGTCCGTGAGGTCCTGGGGTGCCAGGTTCTGCAGCGGCGGGCGGACGCCGCCTACCGAGCGGCCGATGGCGTCCAGGCCGCCCTTGACGATCGAGACAGAGTACCCCTTCACCCGGTCACGGATATCCAGGTAGGGGATCACGAACTCGTTGAGCTTCTTGTTGACGGCGACGCGGTCGTTGTTGCGGACGTCCTGGTAGAAGTCCAGGGCAAACTGCGGAACAAAGTTGTACATGGCGCTGGAGTAGGTGCTCATGCCCAGTTGCAGCAGGGGGAGGGCGAACGTCTCAGCCGTGGGCAGGCCGCCGAGGTAGAACAAGCGGTCGCCGAGCTTGGCGTAGACGCGGGCATCGTGTTCGAGGTCCCCCACGCCGTCCTTGAAACCGACGAGGTTTTCGTGGCGGTCAGCCAGTGTGGCCACCGTGGTGTCCTTGTAGATGGCGTTCGCGCGGTTGTAGATGATGACGCCCAGCGAGGTTGAGCTGCAGATGGCGCTGACGTGGTCAATGAGGCCGGACTGGTCCGCTTCGGTCAGGTACGGCGGGAGGAGCAGGAGGCCGTCGGCGCCGGCAGCTTCGGCGGCCTGGGCGTTTTCGATGGCCTGCGCGGTGGAACCGCCGGCGGAGGCCAGGACAGGGACGATGCTGCCGACCTCATCGACGGCGGCGCGGACCACCCGCTCGGATTCGGCCGGAGTGAGGGAGAAGCCCTCACCGGTGCCGCCGGCTGCGAAGAGGCCCGCCACCGGGAAGCTGGCCTGCCACGCGAGGTGCTTGCGGTAGATTTCCTCATCGAACTGCAGGTTGGCGTCGAAAGCGGTCACCGGGAAGGACAGCAGGCCTTCCTTGAGGTTGTCTGCCAGTTCCTGCGGGGTGTACTTTGCCACGATGTTGTCCTCTGTCTGGGCGCCGCGTGGTGAGTGTCGCGGGCGGCGGGTGGTGGTTCCTGATCAGGTTAGGCAGAGGATGTGATGCCTGTCTAAGTGTATTTGTGTATGCATTGATACCAAAAGGGTATTGCTTGACGACGGCGGCCCTTGCTATTCGGTGCGGAACTCCAGGTCCTGCAGCAGGCGACGCAAGGCGGGGTTGACCACCTTCCGGTTCCAGATGGCGTGCAGCTCCACCGGCTGCTCGCTTTCCATCCCCGCCAGGGGCAGGAACTCGACGCCCTTGATGGCCAGCAGCGTTGCTGAGTGTGGAACGAAAGCCACACCGCGACGGGCGGCAACCAAGGAAACCATGGTGAGGATCTGGCTGACGGTGTGGATCACGTTGGCGTGCTGGATGGGGAGCATCCTGACCACAAGGTCATAGAAGTACGTGGCCTTGGTGGGCGAGTGCATGATCAATGGCTCGCCGCTGAGGTCCGAGTCCTCGATAGGACGAGTGAGATCCGCGAGGCGATGGCCGCTGGGCACCGCCAGCATCATGGATTCCTTGTACAGCAGGTGCGAATC
>JBDTQQ010000363.1:0-3574 GCA_039932075.1 Pseudarthrobacter sp.
GGCGCGAATGTTGCCGCGGCGATTGCCCGTGACATGGTTGTACCGCCGCATCGCGACGGCGGCCAGGCGCAGTTCATCGACCGGCCCATGCCCGCCTGCGGGTCGGCACCCATGGAGGAGTTGCTTCGCTGGATGGTGCAGAACCTGGACCAGGAGCACAGCGTCGGTGACCTGGCCAACCGGGTACACATGTCGGCCAGGACCTTTGCCCGCCGGTTTCGGTCTGAAACGGGGGCTACGCCTGCTGCCTGGCTGAACTCGCAACGGGTCCTGCGCGCCCAGGAGCTTTTGGAATCCACAGACCTGAACATTGACGAGGTGGCCCGCGAATCGGGCTTCGGTCATCCGGTCCTGCTGCGGCACCACTTTGCCAAAGTGCTTGATACGAGCCCTCAGTCTTACGCCGGGCCTTCCGCGGCCAACTGGAGGCTGCAGTTTAGCTGGAGTCTTCTGAAGCGGCCCGTGTGCTGTCGACGAGCACTCTCCACGGTCCAGTGACACTCTGCTCGGGCAGGGCTGCGCGCCTTTGCCCCGCCCGGATGGCGTAGATGAATCTGTCCGGCTGGCTGCCCTCCACTTCCGCTGCCGCTGCCCGGACGGTCTTGGGTACCGCGTCCCAGGGGCATGCCTCGACGATCGGCTGCCACCGGTTCTTGGCGCGTTCGGTATCGGCCGTCACCGTCCACACCCGTGTCAGCGCGGCGATCCCGCCGGTGCGTTCCACACTTATTTTCATCGCGTGGTTCCTGGGCTTTCCTGCAGCTTGGCCGCCGGCTGGCCGGCAGCCAAGCGTTGGCTTAGAGCTTGACCTTTACAGTTTCCCACGCCTTGCGGACGGCGTCATGCTCCTTTGAACCGGAACCGAACAGCTCCACCGCGGCCGCCGCCGTCGCCCGGGCAAAAACGCTGAAGGTGGCTGTGGCTGGCAGTGAACCGCCGGTGAGGGTCTCGTACCAGATCTGGCCCGGCGCTTCCCAGGCGTTGCCGCCCAGGGATTCCGCCGTGAGGTAAAAAGCCCGGTTGGGGATGCCGGAGTTGATGTGGACGCCGCCGTTGTCAGCGCTGGTTCGCACGTAGGAGTCCATCGAGTCAGGCTGGGGATCTTTACCCAGCACGTCGTCGTCGTACGCAGTGCCCGGCGCCTTCATGGACCGCAGGGCTGAACCTTGCACCTGTGCCGTGAACAGTCCTTCGCCGATCAGCCAACTCGCCCTGCTGACAGACTGCTTCTTCACGAACTGCTCAACCAGCACACCGAAAACGTCGGACATGGACTCGTTGATGGCCCCGGCCTGGTTCCGGTATGCCAGCCCCGCGGAGAACTGAGTGACTCCGTGGGTGAGTTCGTGGCCGATAACGCTCAGCGAACGCGTAAACCGTTCGAAGACTTGGCCGTCGCCGTCGCCGAAGACCATCTGCCGGCCGTCCCAGAAGGCGTTGTCATAGAGCTTCCCGAAATGCACGGTCGCATCAAGGGGGAGGCCAGCGCCGTCAATCGAGTTCCGGCCGAAGATGTCCGCGAACAGGCGGTGTGTGTGTCCCAGGCCGTCGTAGGCCTCATCTGCGGCCAAATCTCCAGATCCCGGATCGCCTTCCTTGCGCACCAACTTTCCGGGCAAGGTCTCGGAGCCGGCGGCATCGTAGATGCTCCGGATTGGCGGGCCTGGCTGAACGTCACGCAGGCCAGGCGGAACAGCTGGCCTTGGCGCCGTCCGGGCGGCTTGGAACGACCGAACGTGGCTGAGTGCTTCCTTGGCCGCCCGCGCGGCGGCGGAAAACTGCGGCGCATCCTGGCGCGCCAGCCGCCGCAAAATGTAAGGCGGGATGATGAAGCAGCGGCCCCTTGAACGGTCCCGGGCTGGCGGACGGTGGGCTGGCGAAAGCTGGTCTGTCGACTGAATGATGTACCCCCTCGATCGGTGAATTCAGACTACGAGGGGGCGCCGACAATCTGAGGGAGGCGCACTCAATCGGGGATGGATGATCCCTCTGCTGGGTGCCGGCATCACCGCCACTCAGAGGCCTTTGACCCTACCCGCTGGCCGGGTTGGCGCGGAGGATCGAAATAACAGCAGCCGGAGGCGGAAGGCGTCGATCATGATGTGGGGTTACGGACAGGGCATGGGCTGGATGTGGCTCTGGGGACTTATGACGCTCGTGGGGATCGGGATTCTCGTACTGCTTGCGGTCCGGCTCTTTGCCGGCGGTACCCGTGGCGGAGACGCGCCGCAGGGCGGTCCGGGCTCCGGCGCGCCGCCCATGGGGAGGAGCCGGGCACGGCAGATCCTCGATGAACGCTTCGCAGCAGGAGAGATCACAGCGGATCAATACCGCGAGCAGCTCAAAGTCCTTGCCGAAGGTCAGTAGTGCAGCCCATCAGCCGGCGCCAGGCGCTGCTGCTGGGAGGGCTCGGCATTGCGGGGACAACAGCCGGGGCTGCCGGGCTGATGGGTGGCCTGACCCTGCGGGAGCCTCCTGTCACCGGGGGGGAGCTGACGCAGCCTCGGGAGGAGCGAAGCACGGACGGCCAGCTGATGGTCCGCCTTGAAGCAGCACCTGGAGAGATACTGCTGGCCGGCCTGCGGGCCGCAGCCCTCGGCTACAACGGCGGCATTCCCGGGCCGACCCTGCGCGTCCACGCCGGCGATGTCATGAAGGTAGAGCTCGTCAACAACCTGGACAGGACAACCAACCTGCACGTGCACGGGCTCCATGTTTCCCCCCAAAACAACGGGGACAACGTCTTCCTTGCCGTGGAGCCGGGCCGTTCCTTCGGCTACGAGTGCCGGCTTCCGCAGCACCATCCCCCGGGCGTGTACTGGTATCACCCCCACCACCACCGCTTGGTCGCCGACCAGGTCTTTGCCGGCCTTGTCGGAGCAGACCTTCCCGTCACTACATCCACCGGGGATTCAGTCCTTCGGGCGTTCCACCAGGACCGCGGCAGCATGCCCGGAATGATGGGGCCGGGCTTCGGGGCCCGAGGCGCGGCAGAGCAACCCGACGGGGCCGCACTGCTAACCCTCCACGTGTCAGGCGAACCATCCCCACCCTTACCGGCCGTGCCTGCCGCTGAGGGCCCGGGGGACCTGAGGTCATCCGCCGTCGCGGCACGCCGGCAAATCGTCCTGGCAGCCGGCATGGGCATGGGCGGGGGCCCCGACATGATGCGGTTTACGATCAACGGCAGGGAATTCAATGAGGCCCGAACAGACACAACGGTGGCGGCCGGGAGCGTGGAGGAATGGACGCTGACCAACATCAGCCCCATGGACCACCCGTTCCACCTGCACGTCTGGCCAATGCAAGTCATTGAGGAAAATGGCCTGGACACGGACGCTGCCATCTGGCGGGACGTGGTGAACGTACCGGCGAACGGGCACGTGAAAGTAAGGGTGGCTTTCACGGACTTCCGCGGAAGGTCCGTCTACCACTGCCATATCCTGGACCACGAAGACCTCGGCATGATGGGCGTCATCGACGTTCAGTGAGAAGTCTCCGGCAAGCAAAAACCCCGCCACTTCCTTGAAGCGGCGGGGTATCTCTTGTGCCCTCGATAGGATTCGAACCTACG
>JBDTQQ010000364.1:0-3566 GCA_039932075.1 Pseudarthrobacter sp.
CTCATAGTGCTGGCGGCCGTGGACCTCCTGCGGCGAATCGCCGTCGGAATACGAGCCCGGTGCGAGCGGGAAGCGGTGGTCGTAGTACCGGAGCTCCCCGTCCTTGACTTCGAGCTGGTCCAGGTCCGCGTCCGAGCCCAGCATCGGCAACCGGACCTTGCCGCCCCCAAGGTCCCAGTCGACGTCGAACGCTTCCGCGTACGGTGAGCCGCGGCCCTCCCGCAGCAACGACCACCACCACGGGTTCTGCGCCGGCGAGGCCACGCCCACGTGGTTGGGGACAATGTCCACCAGCACGCCCATGCCGTGGGCACGGGCGGCCTTGGAAAGCGCCGCCAGCCCTTCCGGGCCGCCCCGGTCCGGGTCCACCGAGGACGGGTCCGTCACGTCATAGCCGTGGTCCGAACCCTGTTCTGCAGTCAGGATGGGCGACAGGTAGACCCAGTCGACGCCCAAGGACTTCAGATACGGAACCGTATCCGCGGCGTCAAAGAGCGTAAAGCTGCTGCGGATCTGGAGCCGGTAAGTGGACGCCGGAGCCTTCACTTAGCGGGACCCTTCGGCTCGCTGACCTTCTTCGTTTTTGCGGGTTCCGGCACGGTGGGCGTGCTCAGTGCGGCGGTTTCCGCGGTGGCGGTCTGCGACAGCGCGGCAAGCGACGCCGCGACAGAGTGATCCGGTTCGGTCTCCTCAACCGTGTGGGCGCGGAGCACCACCAGGGACTTTGCGTCCACGGGCAGGCCCTCCCCTGCCTTAACCGGCTCGGTGTCGGCATTATGACCTGCGGTGTCGATGATGATGTCCCAGGCCGGCGCGTATTCGTCGTTGGGGAGCGTGAAGTTCACAATGTCGTCATGGGCGTTGAAGTACATGACGAAGTTCACGTCCGTGATCCGGCGGCCGCGGTCGTCCTTGCCCTGGATGCCATCACCGTTGAGGAACACACCCACCGAACGGCCAAAGCCGCTGTCCCAGGCTTCCGGCTTCATGGTGTCGCCGGAGGGGTCCAGCCATACGATGTCCGGCAGGCGTTCGCCTTCGCCTCGCAGCACGGGGCGCCCGTCGAAGAACCGGCTCCGGCGGAAAGTGGGGTGCTTGGCGCGAAGCGCGTTGACGGCGGCCGTGAACTCGATCAGCGGCTGGTCGATGCTTTCCCAGTTGATCCAGGTCAGTTCAGAGTCCTGGCAGTAGCCGTTGTTGTTGCCCTGCTGGGTGCGGCCCAGTTCGTCGCCGTGCAGCAGCATGGGCACACCCTGGGACAGCAGCAGCGAGGCGATGAAGTTCCGCTGCTGGCGCGCGCGCATGCCAAGGACCGCGGGATCGTCGGTGGGGCCTTCGGCGCCGCAGTTCCAGGACCGGTTATGGGATTCGCCGTCGTTGTTGTCCTCGCCGTTGGCGTCGTTGCGCTTCTCGTTGTAGGACACCAGGTCCGCGAGGGTGAAGCCGTCGTGCGCGGTGACGAAGTTGATGGACGCCACAGGGCGGCGGCCGGAGTGTTCGTACAGGTCCGCGGAGCCGGTGATGCGGGAGGCGAATTCGCCGAGCGTGGCCGGTTCGCCGCGCCAGAAGTCCCGGACCGTGTCGCGGTACTTACCGTTCCATTCCGTCCACTGCGGCGGGAAGTTGCCCACCTGGTAGCCGCCGGGGCCAACGTCCCACGGCTCGGCAATCAGCTTGACCTGGGATACCACCGGGTCCTGCTGGATGAGTTCGAAGAACGTGGAGAGTTTGTCCACGTCATAGAACTCGCGGGCCAGGGTGGAGGCGAGGTCGAACCGGAAGCCGTCCACATGCATCTCGGTGACCCAGTAACGCAGCGAGTCCATGAGCAGCTGCAGGGAGTGGGGCTGGCGGACGTTCAGCGAGTTGCCCGTGCCCGTGTAGTCCATGTAGTGCTTCTCGTCGCCCTCCATGAGGCGGTAGTAGGACTGGTTGTCGATGCCCTTGAAGGACAGGGTGGGGCCCAGGTGGTTGCCTTCGGCGGTGTGGTTGTAGACCACGTCCAGGATCACTTCGATGCCGGCCCGGTGCAGCGACCGGACCATGGCCTTGAAGTCCTGCACTTGCTGGCCGGTGTCGCCGGTGGAGCTGTAGGTGTTCTGCGGGGCGAAGAAGCCGATGGTGTTGTAGCCCCAGTAGTTGTTCAGGCCCTTGTCCTGCAGCGTTCCGTCATTGACGAACTGGTGCACTGGCATCAGTTCGATGGCGGTGACGCCCAGCTTCTGGAGATGTGAGATGACGGACGGGTGCGCGACGCCGGCGTAGGTGCCGCGCTGCTCCTCGGGGATCTCGGGGTGAAGCTGGGTGAGGCCCTTGACGTGGGCTTCGTAAATGACCGACTTGTGGTAAGGGACGCGGGGCAGGTGGTCGCCGTCCCAGTCGAAGAAGGGGTTGACGACAACACCCATCATCATGTGCGCCGCGGAGTCATCGTTGTTGATGGTGTCCGGCTCTTCGCCCAGGTTGTAGGTGAACAGGGACGGGTCCCAGTCGATCTGGCCGTGCACGGCCTTGGCGTACGGATCCAGGAGCAGCTTGTTCGGGTTGAACCGGTTGCCGGACGCGGGGTCGTACGGTCCGTGTACCCGGTAGCCATACTTCTGGCCGGGCTGAACCTGCGGGATGTAGCCGTGCCACACGTAGCCGTCCACTTCATCAAGGCCGAACCGCGTTTCCACGCCGTCATCATCGAAGAGGCACAGCTCCACCTTTTCGGCGCGTTCGCTGAACAGCGCGAAGTTAGTGCCAGTCCCGTCAAAAGTGGCGCCAAGCGGATAAGCCGATCCGGGCCAGATTTCCATGCGTGCTCCTCATTGTTGTTCGACAGCGGGGCCGGCGAAATCATCGCCGCGCCACCCCGGCCGGTGCAGAACCTATGCCTACGGTAGCGGGTGGGCATGACTATTACATTTCCTGCCCCCGTGTTTACTAAGCAGGCTGACTTTACCGCACACCTCTGTTATGGCAGCAATCCTCAGGCCGGCCAGTCCGCAAGCATTCCCTCCCGGACCTTGGCGTACGTGGTGGTCGCCGTGTAGTTGCCGTGGGTCGCCACCACAAACTGGGAATGCTTGGGCTCCGTCTCCACGGCATATACGTCAAGCTCATTGCCGGATTGGGTATGGGCGTAGACAGGGAATCCCAGGTAGTCGGACCGGCGCCAAATATTCCGCCAAACCGGTGATGTGGCCGGCTGCCCGTCCCGCAGGAGCTTCACGAGAGTCAGGCTCTCCGAACCGGGCCCTGCGAGTTCATTCTCCCTGGCCGCCTTCCATGGGTCCGCGGAGAAGAGGCCCGGTCCCCGGGTCGGCCAGGTGCCAAGGACGGCAGGGCCAAACAACTCCGGGAAGAACCGGCCGAAGTAGGGGCGCAGCTGAACGCCGTATGTCAGGAGCCGTATGCGTTTGAAGTCCAAGTCCGGTTTGCACGCCTTCAGATGGAAGAGCGCAGCAATCGCCACCACTGCGCCGAGGCTATGGGCGGACACCAGGACGGTATGGTTCGGCCGCATGTTCGCAGAAGCCTCCCCCGGAGCCTGAGCCGGCGCCGGCGCCGGCGCCGGGGCC
>JBDTQQ010000365.1:0-3556 GCA_039932075.1 Pseudarthrobacter sp.
AGCCCGCGGCGGGGCCGCTGTCCTGCCGGCCCACGGACCCGTGCTTCCTTCTCTGGAAACCATCACGCGCGCCTACCGCGCGCATCGCCTCGAAAGGCTGGAGCAGATCCGCGAAGCGTTGGAAGGGCTTGGCCGGGACGCCGCCGTGGCGGCCGTGACGGACGCGGTTTACGCCGACGTCGACCCTTCCGTCAGGCGGGCCGCCGAGATGTCGGTGGCTGCCCAGCTGGATTACCTTCGAGGACGGTCCTAAGGCTGACCGGAACAAAGGGCAACGGGTCAAGACTGTAGGCTATTCACCATGCGTATTGCCCGGTTTGTAGTCGATTCTGATCCCCTCTCTGGCGTTGTTGAAGGCGAATCCGGCAGTGAGGAGATCACTGTCATCAACGGCGACCCCTTCTTCAACGGTGTGGAGCGGACCCACGTCAAGCACAAGCTCGAGGATGTCCGGCTCCTGGCCCCAATTATTCCGCGCAGCAAGGTCATCGGCGTTGGCCGCAACTTCGTGGAGCACGCCGCAGAGCTGGGCAACGAAGTCCCCGCACAGCCCCTGCTGTTCCTGAAGCCCAACACCGCCGTCGTGGGACCCAACGATCCCATCGTGCTGCCGGACTTCTCGGAGGAGGTTTCCTTCGAAGCTGAGCTGTGCGTGGTTATCGGCCGAATCTGCAAGGACGTCCCGGAGGAACGCGTTGATGACGTGATCTTCGGCTACACCTGCGGCAATGACCTTACGGCGCGCGACGTCCAGAAAACGGACCTGCAGTGGGCACGTGCCAAAGGCTTCGACACGTCAGCGCCGCTGGGCCCGTGGATCGAAACCGAACTGGACACCGAAGACCTCCAGATCCAGGGCCGGCTTAACGGCGAACTGCGCCAGGACGGCAGCACCAGCCAGATGATCCGTGGCGTTCGGGAGCTGGTATCCATCGTCTCGCAGGCCTTCACCTTGCTGCCCGGGGACGTCATCATGACCGGCACCCCCGCGGGTGTGGGACTTGTCCAGGCCGGCGACCGGTACGAAGTCGAGATCGAAGGCATCGGACGCCTCTCCAACCCTGTGGTCCGCCGCTGACCGGTCGCGCCTTCAACCGGGCCGGGTAACTCCGCGGCAAGCGGTAAAGTTGAAGCCACTATGACTACTGCTTCTGCGTCCACTGCTGCCTCCGTTCCGTCCGTCACTGCCGATACCCCGGTGCGCGTCCGGTTTTGCCCCTCGCCTACCGGCACCCCGCACGTAGGGCTTATCCGGACGGCCCTGTTCAACTGGGCCCACGCCAAGCACACCAAGGGCACGTTCGTGTTCCGGATCGAGGATACGGACGCGGCACGTGACTCCGAGGAGAGCTACCAGCAGCTGCTGGAGGCCCTGAAGTGGCTGGGCATCACCTGGGAAGAGGGCGTGGAGGTCGGCGGCCCGCACGAGCCGTACCGGCAGTCGCAGCGGCTGAACCTGTACAAGGACGTCGTCGCGAAGCTCCTTGAGGCCGGTTACGCCTACGAATGCTATTCCTCGCCCGAAGAGGTGGAAGCGCGCCACCGTGCCGCCGGCCGCGACCCCAAGCTCGGCTACGACAACTTCGACCGCCAACTCACTGACGAGCAGCTGGCCGCCTTCAAGGCCGAGGGCCGCCAGCCCGTCCTGCGGGTCCGGATGCCTGACGAGGACGTTGTCTTCACCGACCTGGTCCGTGGCGACATCACCTTCAAAGTCGGAAGCATTCCGGACTACGTCATTGTCCGCGCCGACGGCTCGCCGCTGTACACGCTGGTAAACCCGGTCGACGACGCCCTGATGGGCATCACCCACGTCCTGCGCGGTGAGGACCTTCTTTCCTCCACGCCCCGCCAGGTGGTGCTGATCCGCTACCTCATTGAAATTGGCGTCGCCAGCTACCTGCCGCTCTTTGGCCACCTCCCGTATGTCATGGGGGAGGGCAACAAGAAACTGTCCAAGCGTGACCCGCAGTCCAACCTGTTCCTGCTGCGGGACCGCGGGTTCATCCCGGAGGGCCTGCTGAACTACCTCTCGCTGCTGGGCTGGAGCCTTTCCGCCGATGAGGACATCTTCACCGTGGACCAGCTGATTGAATACTTCGATGTCCAGGATGTGCTGGCAAACCCGGCTCGGTTCGACATCAAAAAGGCGGAGGCCATCAACGGCACGCACATCCGCATGCTCAACCCGGAAGACTTCCGTGCCCGGCTTGTCCCGTACCTGCGGACCGCCGGTTTCGTGGGGGACGAGCTCACAGCACGCCAGGAGGAGATCCTCACGGAAGCCGCACCCCTGATCCAGGAACGTGTAACCCTGCTGGGCGAAGCACCGGAGATGCTCGGCTTCCTGTTCAAAGCCGACGACGCCATCGACATCGCCGATGACGCCCGCAAGGGCCTGCCGGCCAACCTGACCGACGTCCTGGACGCCGCACTGGCGGCCCTTGAACCCGTTCAGGACTGGACGCCGGAGAACATCCAGGCTGCCTTGAAGCAGGCACTCGTGGAGGATCTGGGCATCAAACCCCGGCTGGCCTTTGGCCCGGTGCGCACTGCCATCTCCGGACGCCGCATCTCGCCGCCGCTGTTTGAGTCCATGGTGATTTTGGGCAAGGACTCATCCCTGGGCCGGCTCCGGACCTTCCGCGGCTGATGACGGTTACCGGTATGGCGGCTGGCGGCGTCCTGAAGACGCACTTCGGGACCGTCCGGGGTGTCCTGTTCGACATTGACGACACCCTGGTTGACCTCGAATATGCCATGACAACGGCCCTCCGCGAGGTGAGCGAACACCTCCTGCCCGGCCTGGACCAGACCGGGTGGGAGCGTTTCGGCAGAATCTTCACGCACGAAACCACTCACTATTACGACAGGTACCTGGCAGGGGAGCTGACGTTTAACGACCAGCGCCTGCTGCGGGGCAGGGCCGCGTTGGGCCACTTCGGGGTGGAACTTGCCGACGGCGAAGAGTCGCACCGCTGGCTGAGCGCCTACAGCGAGCTCCAGCCGGCCATGCCACCCGTGGCACTGCCACTGGCCGTCGTCGTTTCGCTTGCACTCTGCTCGGCCCCCAGCGTGATATCGCCACTCGAGCCGTTCACCACCTGCGTGGCGAGCACCGCGCCGCTGCCAAAGTCAGCCTTGGTGCTGTTGTTGACTATCGCCACCGCCACCGCCGGCGTGATCGCGTTGCCGCCCGCCGCACCCGCCGTCGCCTCGGTGTTCACCACATGGTTGCCCTTGGCCAGCAGCGCCACGCTCCCCGCGCCGCTCACAGCCGCACCATCGGCGATCTCCGCCAGGCTGCGGTTGGCCACCACGTTCACCGCGATCGATGCGCCTATGCCCACCGTCGCACCCGAGGCGCCCGAACCCACCGGCAAGGCGCTGGCCGTGGTCGCGGTCTGGTTGTCCGCGCTCAGGCTTATCGCGCCCAAGCCCGTGCCCGAAACGATGGTGACGCCGGTTTTCTTGCCGATCTGCGCGGTGCTTTCGCTGTCCACCAGGTTCAAGGCAAACGCCCCCGCTATGCCAACCTTGCCTGCGCCGGCTCCGG
>JBDTQQ010000366.1:0-3552 GCA_039932075.1 Pseudarthrobacter sp.
GGCCTCGGCGATCTTCTGGTCGCCGTTCCAGCCCTGCATGCCCTGCGAAGGGCCTTCCCACGTCATCGCCTGCTCTACGCGTCCCCCGAGTGGCTGGCCGATGCCGTTGAGCTGGTGGGCGGCTATGAACTGTTGCCCGTCCGAGGACTGGATGAGCCCCTTCCAATCCCGCCGGGAGCGGTGGACATTGCCGTCAACCTGCACGGCAAAGGTCCGCAAAGCACAAGCCTCCTCCGGGCAGTCGGTCCCCGGGTCATCATGGCGCACCGCGGCGACGGAGTCGACGCCGCATTTGCCAGCAGGCTTTGGCCGGCAGAGCGGTTTGCCACGGTGGCACGGCGTCTGTCGGAAGACGGCCACCGCGTGGTTTTCACGGGAAGCGCCCAGGAACGCCAGCGCGCACAGGAAATCTGCCGACAGGCCGGACTCCCCGGCAGCGCCGTGCTGGCCGGCAGCCTGCAGCTGCGGGAGTTCGCGGCCTGCATCGCGGGCGCGAGGCTGGTCATCTCTGCAGACACCGGGGCAGCACACCTGGCCTCCGCCTACGCCCGGCCATCCATTGTGCTTTTCGGACCTGTAGGCCCCCGGCGCTGGGGACCGCCTCCCGGCCCTCACCTGGCGTTGACGCGCGACGGTCTGCGCCGTGGGGACCCGTTCGCGGACAGCCCGGACCCCGCCCTGCTGGGTGTATCGGTGGACGATGTGCTGTCGGCCGCGGCCGAGCTGGCACCGGCACAATAGTCGCTGTCCAGGAGCCGGCGCTGCAGGTCCACCAGGACGCGCGCCAGGCGCCGTGAAACCTGCATCTGCGTCATGCCGAGCCGTTTGCCGAGTTCCACCTGCGTCTCCTCGCAGAAATAGCGGCGGTACAAGAGCTCCCGGTCTGCAGCATCCAGGTCCCGCATGGCCTCACGGAGGCAGGAGAGCTCCTCCAGCCGCTCAAGGGGCATGTCGGCACAGGCAAGCACCTCTGCCGCGGGCAGCGCCCCACCGTGGGGAGCGACGGCGTCGAGTGAGTCAGGGTGGAGGCTGCTGGAAGCGTTGATCGCCTCCCGTACGTCACCGGCTTCCACTTCCAGATGCTGAGCAAGTTCGGAGTCAGTAGGATTTCGCCCTAGGGCCTGCGCCAGCTCTGGCTCGGCGCGGAACAGCCTCGATCGCAGGTCCTGGATGTGCCGCGGCGGCCGGACCACCCAGCTGCGGTCCCGCAGGTACCTTTTCAGTTCGCCGGTGATGGTGGGAGCGGCGTAGGCGGGAAAGCTCTCGCCTTTGCTCCGATCGAATCCCCTCGCGGCTTTCACGAGGCCAAGGTAGGCCACCTGGTTGAGGTCCGCGCGCTCGCGGCCGCGCGCTTCGAACCGTGCAGCGAGCGCTTCAGCGAGATCCAGATAGTCCAGGACCAGCCCGTTTTCAAAGGCTTCCCGGAGTCTTCCCCCCTTGGCAGGCGGCAGCAGGGATGGCGCGGTGTTCCGGGCAAGTGTAGCGAGGAGTTCGGGCATTGTCAGCGTCCTCCGGGTGATGATCCGAAAGCCTGTGGCAAGACTTAGAAGTAGGAAATCATAAGCTTGCTTATAAAACAATGCCTCCCGAGGGCAGTTGGCCGACCGGCCGCCAACTGCCCTGCGGGAAACCGCTAAGTTGGTCCTGGAGAATTCAGGAGCTTAGATTCCGGAGCGCGGCGTATCACCATCGGTACGTTCGCGGCGCCGCCGAAGCTCCTCAGCCTGGACGTGCTCGGCACCTTCGACCCCATGGGTCTCAGCGGCATTTTCCGCGCGAGGCTCAGCCGGTCGGGTACCGCTGACGGCATCCCCGGGCACTTCCCTGCGGGTATCCGGGTGTGCATCCCGGCCCAGTGCGTCCTTGCCGGCGTCGTCCGCGCGTGCGTCCCGGCCCATGGCGTCCCGGCCCCGGCCGGCGTCGTCGCCCGTGCGAACATCGGGGTCAATGGCGTTGGCCTTCTCGGTATGCCGGGCTACATCCTCCCGGAGGGATCGAGCATCACCTGCCTTCTGCTCGGCTTCCTGCTTCAGCCGCGCGGCCTCAACTTGGGCCTGCTCCGCGTCAGCGCGGGCGCGGCTCGCCCGGGCCTCTTTCTCACGCGCATCGAGCTCCACCGCCTCCGCCTTCCGGCGCATTTCAGCGGCTTTTTCGCGGTTCGCCTCGTCCCGCTTCTGCTCCATTGCCCGACGTCGACGGCCCGTCACCAGGAACGCGACGAGAAGGACCACCACAACAACGCCAATAACAACCCAAACCCAGGGTGCAATGTCCAAGCTACCCACCTCTTTCCATTTGCTTCGACCGGGCCCGTTCCTCCGGACTAACCGGCACCTCGGACCCGCTGATTCGGTCACTCGTTTGAAAATAACCAGCAAGGGTACTTATGTTCTATTAGTAACCATGCTTACTATTTTACGGCCAGCATGGCTGGTTCTTGATCAGCAACCGGCCTTCTTTGGAAAGAGAGAGCGAAGATGACAGAGAACCAACGGCCCGAGGACCCGGCATTTACGGCTTCTCCGGGTCTTTCCGGCTCCACGGAAGAATCCAGCTTCACCGCAGAACGCAGCCCCAGTACGTTCCCCAGAACCGCCACACCCGGCACAGTTTCAAACCCGCCCGCAACCTCGGTACCGCGCACCGGTGACGGCGTTGGCGGGTCCCGCACGGACGCTGCCAAGGGTGAGGCAGCAGACGTCGCCCGAACCGCCGCGGATTCAGCCCAGAGCGTGGCCGATACCGCCAAGACGGAAGCCGCAAATGTCGCATCCGAGGCGAAAGCTAACGCGAAGGACCTCCTTTACCAGGCACGCAGTGACCTCACTGATCAGGCCGGCGCCCAGCAGCAGAAGGTCGCCAATGGCCTCCGCTCAGTTTCGGATGAATTGCACGCCATGGCCCGGGCATCAGACCAGCCGGGCGTTGCCTCAGACCTGGTCCGCCAGGCGGCGGAGCGTTCCTCCTCCGTTGCAGCATGGCTGGATGGCCGCGATCCCGGATCGCTCCTGAACGAAGTCAAGAGCTTCGCCAGGCAGCGACCGGGCACTTTCCTGCTCCTTGCCGCAGGTGCCGGCGTCCTTGCCGGGCGGCTCACGCGCAGCCTCAGTGCCGGCGCGCCGGAGTCAGCAAAGGGCTACACCGGCGCCGGATACAAGGGCACTGGCGGCCAGCACGCTGCGGGCCCGGGCGGTTACCCGCAGTCGGGCAATGCGTATACACCGGGTGCCGGGGGCGCCGTCCAGCCGCCGCCGGTTCAGCTGCCGGGGCCGGCCACTACTACGGCAGGGTTCGACGGCGGCGCTCCGGGAAGCAGCTACGGTGACCCTGCCCGCCCCGCCAGTCCCTTGGACAGCCCCCAACTCGCGGAAGATCCGTGGTCGGATAACCGCCTCGCGGACGATCCCCTGCGGGAGCGGGAGCTCGCCGACGATCCAATGGCCAATGACCCGCTGACCCGGGACCGCTCCGCGGACGGCCAGAATGGCAGGCTGTGATGAGTAGCCAGATTCCGGAGCCTCCCGCGTCAGCGGCGCAGGTGAAGGCGGATAA
>JBDTQQ010000367.1:0-3543 GCA_039932075.1 Pseudarthrobacter sp.
AATGATGGGCCTCTCTTCCGGGTAGTGGTATAGCTGGCTGCGCTGGCGCAGGGCCAGTCCGGCCGCAAGGGTAACAGTGCCAACACGGCCGGCAAACATCAGCATGGTCAGGACATAGACGCCCGACGGCGGGAGCTCGGCACTGAGATTGGTGCTCAGTCCCACAGTGGCAAAGGCTGAGATGGTTTCAAACAGGACACGATCCAGGGATGCGCCGCTGATCTGCAGGAGCAGGAATGCGGAAACGGAGACCAGGGTGGCCCCGGCCACGATCACGGAGATTGCCACCCGCATGGCGCCTTGAGGGATGGTGCGGCCGTACACCTTGACGTCGGCGTCGCCGCGGGCTTCGGCAACGATGGCCAGGAACATCACCGCGATGGTGGTCACCTTGATGCCGCCGGCCGTGGAGGCTGAGCCACCGCCGGCGAACATGAGGGCATCACTGAGCAGCATGGTGGTGGATTCCATGTGGTTTTGCTCCACCAGGTTGAACCCCCCGGACCTTGTCATGACGGAGGCGAACAGGGAGTGTGTGATCTTGTCACCCACGTCCATGGACCCGATGGTCCGCACGTTGTCCCATTCCATCAGGCCCCACAGCACGGTTCCCGCGGCCAGCAGGATGAAGGACACCTGGATGGTCAGCTTGGTGTGCAGGTTCCACTTTTTCCAGTTGAGCCCGTTCTGCTGTAACACCATCACCACAGGGAAGCCCAGGCTGCCCAGGAAAACGCCCAGCATCAGCGGGACCAGGATCCACAGATCGGTCTCGTACGGGACGATGCCGTCCGAGTGCGGCGTGAACCCGGCGTTGTTGAAGGACGAAATGGAGTAGAAGACCCCGTGCCATACCGACTGCCAGAAGGGTTCACCGAGGACCATAAAACGGGGAATCAGTGCCAGCGCCAGGGTGCCCTCAATTACCACCGAAGTGGCGATGACGATCCGCAGGAGTGTACCCACTTCGCCGAGGCGGCCTGCGTTGTTCATGGCTTCCTGGGCGATGAGCTTGCCGCGAACGCCGAGTTTCTTGCTCACCATCAGCGCCAGCAGCGAAGCGAGCGTCAATGTTCCCAAGCCGCCCACGAAGATGCCCACCAGGATGACCAGTTGCCCAAAGAAGGACCAGTGCGCCGCCGTCGAAACGACTGTCAGGCCGGTGACGCACACGGCCGAAACCGCGGTAAACAGCGCCTGGTGGATAGGGGTGGCGGTCCCGGACGCGGATGAGACCGGCAGCGAGAGGAGGAAGGTGAACACGAGGCAGACTGCGGCGAATGCGCTCAGCGCCAGCCGGGCCGGCGAAGTATTGGCGATGTCGTCAATAAAGTCGCGCAGGCGGGTGAAAATCCAGAGGCCTTCGCGCTCCGGGTCGGCTGGGTGCCAGCTGGCCGGGTTCCGGGGCCTCGACTGGCGTTCCGTCATGGGTGGCTTGTCCTCGGTAGAAACTGTTTCCTTCAGTAGTAAACCACTAATGACTCCGTAATGACCGGGCCACAGCGGTGGCGACCTCCGGTAGCCTGTGATTGATGACATATCTGCCCGGTCTCAGCCAACCCGCGCCGCCAACGATGGTGGTGTGGAGTTCTGCCATGACTGCCTACAATTTTGGTCCCGGCCACCCCATGGCTCCCGAACGGATGGACCTGACGGCCCGCCTCGCCAAAAGCCTCGGCTTGCTGGACCTGCCACACGTTTCCGTCGCCGCCCCGGAGGTGGCCACGGACGCCGAGCTGGAGACTGTGCACTCGCCTGAGTTCGTGGCGGCGGTCCGCCGGGTAAGCGAGGACCCGGCGTCGCCCGATGAGGCCCGCGGCCTTGGAACCGAGGATGACCCGGCTTTCGCCGGCATGCACGAGGCCGCCGCGAGGCTGGCGGGCGGCTCGCTTCTCGCAGCCAACGCCATCTTGGACGGTTCAGCGCTCCACGCCGTGAACTTCGGTGGCGGCATGCACCACGCGGCCCGCGAACGGGCCAGCGGCTTCTGCATCTACAACGATTCTGCGGTTGCCATCCAGAGACTGCTCGACGGCGGCATCGCCCGCGTGGCGTATATCGACGTCGACGCCCACCACGGTGACGGGACGGAGAGTATCTTCTGGGATGACCCTCGCGTCCTCACCATCTCGCTGCACGAAAGCGGACTCACGCTCTTCCCGGGCACCGGCTTTGCTAATGAGACCGGCGGCCCGCAGGCGGAGGGCAGTGCCGTCAACGTTGCACTGCCATCCGGCACGGGGGACGCCGGCTGGCTGCGTGCCTTCCATGCCGTGGTGCCGCAGCTGATGGGAGCGTTCCAGCCCGAAGTCATCGTCAGCCAGCACGGCTGCGATTCGCACCGACACGACCCGCTGGCCCACCTGAACATCAGTGTGGACGGCCAGCGCGAGGCTGCCACCGTCGTTGGGAATCTGGCCGCCCGGCACTGCGGGGGACGTTGGATCGCCACGGGCGGTGGTGGATACAGTGTCACTGACGTCGTGCCGCGCTCCTGGAGCCACCTCATCGCCATCGCCGCAGGGCGTCCCGTCCCGCTGCGTACGGAGGTGCCCAATGACTGGCGCGCGTACGTGCTCGCCAAATTCGGACGGGAGGCCCCTGAGCTGATGGGCGATGATGTTGAACTCTGGTGGCGGTCCTGGGAAGTGGGATTCGACCCCAACGACGCCGTGGACCGGACCGTGATGGCCACCCGCAAAGCTGTTTTCCCGTTCCACGGCCTGGATCCCTGGTTCGACTAGGCCTGCGTTCTTCGGTGCGTTCAGCCGTCGCTCCCGGCCGGCCGCTTCTCCAGCAGCCGTCACTCCGGGCGGCCGACCACCACCTGTGCGGGGCTGTGGATGATGTAGCCGTTGAGCCAGGAGAACAGTGCGCGGACCTTCTGCTGGAATCCCGACAGCAAGGCAAGGTGCACCAGGAGCCAGGACACGAAGGCCAGCGAACCCTGCAGCTGGATCCGCTTACGGCCGATCTCGGCCACCGCTGCACCCCGGCCGATCATCGCCATGTAGCCCTTGTCCACGTATTCGAAGGGCCGGCGCCTCCCGCCGGTAAGGTCGGCGTGGATATTTCGGGCCGCCCACTTCCCTGCCTGCTGCGCAACTGAACCCAACTGCGGCAGTTTTGCGCCCTTGGAATCGGTGATGTTGGCCGCGTCCCCCAAGACATACACACCCTCGGCATCCTTGGCTGTCAGGTCCGGTTGGACATCGATCCGCCCTCCCCGTCCCTGCGCCAGTCCGGAGGCGGTAATGATGTCGCCTGCCTTCAGGCCTCCGGCCCACACCACGACCTGGCCTGGGATGGTGGTCCCGTCCACCAGCGTCACGCCGTCCTCGCGGACCTCGGCGACGCCCACGCCCAAGTGCAGCTGGACGCCAATCTTCGTCAGGCGTTGCCTCGTGTAGCCCTGGGACTTTGCCGAAAAGGCGTTCAGCACTGTCGGGAGCATATCGACCAGATGGACACGACACCGAGAGGCGAGTTCCGGCGAAAAGTACTTCGGCACCACGAACTTGACGTTTTCCGCCATGGCGCCGG
>JBDTQQ010000368.1:0-3527 GCA_039932075.1 Pseudarthrobacter sp.
AAGAGCATCGACTTCATGGATCCCACATCTGAAGTGGGCCGCTTCGAAGAGAAGATCCGCCGGGAGGAGGCCAAGGTCCGCGGCCAGCAGGAACTCGCCTCCTCCAGCCTGGACGCGCAGTTCAACCAGCTCGAAGACCTCGGCGAGCAGACGGAGATCGAGGCACGGCTCGCAGCGCTGAAGTCCGGTGGCTCTCCCGCCGCGATCGGCGCCGGCGAGGGCCGCTCTGCCGGGTCAACGGTCGACGAAGCCGACTTCGACAAGCTCTAGGAAACTACTGGATGATTGGCTGACGGCAGAAACTGCAAGCCGCTGACCTGCGGTTTTGATTGTCATATCTGCTAGACAAGGCTTTATCCAGTTCGTTCCAGGCAGGCTCTGCCCCGGCCGTCCCCGGCCATCCCCGGCCATCCCCGGCGGCTGCCGCTGGATTCAGAGACTGGGCACAAAGGCCGGGCCCCTCGGGACCCGGCCTCTTCCGCGCCATGCCCTGCCCTGCCTGCGGCTCCGCGTGTACCGTGGATTCATGTCTTCGGGATCCATGTCTTCGACTCTTGTCTGGCTCCGCGATGACCTCCGCCTCGATGACAATCCGGCACTGGCGCAAGCAGTCTCGCTGGGAAACCCGCTGACCGTAATCTATGTGCTCGATGAAGCATCTCCCGGGGTCCGGGCCCTCGGGGGCGCCGCGAAGTGGTGGCTCCACCATTCCCTGACGCGCCTCGCCGCGGATCTGGAGGCCGCGGGTTCCCGGCTGCTGCTGCGCCGCGGTCCCGCTGCGCGGATCATCCGCCGGCTGGCCGGGGAAACTGGTGCCACGGCGCTGCTCTGGAACCGCCGCTACGGCGGGCCTGAACGCGAGATCGACGCCGGGCTGGAGGGCTGGGCGGCGCAGCACGGGATCAGAGCGGCGAGCTTCCAGGCCAACCTCATGTTCGAGCCCCGGACGGTGCGGACCGGCGCGGGGGGTCCGTACAAGGTCTTCACACCGTTCTGGCGGGCATGCCTGGACCGTGCGGAGCCCCGCCTGCCCATGGAGGCGCCGCAGCGGCTGCCTGGGCCCGCACGCGACGCCGGCGGGGAGCTGCCGGCCAACGAGCCCTTGCCGGCCTGGGGGCTGCTCCCCCGTGCCCCGGACTGGAGCGCCGGACTCGCCACGACCTGGGCCCCGGGGGAATCCGGGGCACACCGGCGGCTCGAAGACTTCGTCGACGGCCCTGCGGAGGCTTATGGCACCGGCAGGGACGTCCCCGGCGTCGAAGGAACCAGCCGGCTCTCCCCGCACCTGCGCTTCGGCGAAATCAGCCCGTTCCGGATCTGGCACGCCCTGCGGGAGCGCTTCCCGCAGGGCGGCCCCGCCGGCGTCGGGACCTTCCGCTCCGAGCTTGGCTGGCGGGAATTCTGCTGGCAACTGCTGTTTGAGAATCCCCGGCTGGCCACCCGGAACTATCGGCCCGAGTTTGACCGTTTCGGCTGGCAGACGCCCTCGGACGCCGAACTGGCGGCCTGGCAGCAGGGCCGTACGGGTTATCCGCTGGTCGACGCCGGCATGCGCCAGCTCTGGCAGACCGGCTGGATGCACAACCGTGTCCGGATGGCGGCCGCATCGTTCCTGGTCAAGAACCTGCTGGCGGACTGGAGGCTGGGCGAGGCCTGGTTCTGGGACACCCTCGTGGATGCCGACGCGGCGAGCAATCCGGCCAACTGGCAGTGGGTGGCGGGCTCCGGTGCCGATGCCTCCCCGTATTTCCGCATCTTCAACCCGGTCACCCAGAGCAAGAAGTTCGACTCCGGCGGCCGGTACCTGCGCACGTACCTCCCCGAGCTCGCTGGGCTGGACGGCAAGGTGGTCCATGAACCGTGGAAGGCCGAGGGGGCGGCGCCGGGCTACCCGGAGCCGATGGTCGGGCTTCCGGAGTCCCGCGCCCGGGCGCTCGAGGCCTACAAGCGTCTCAAGGACGGCTGACCCGCCGCCGCCGGGCCGCCTGCCGTCACTCACCGGGAGTGGCCGGGAGACTAGGAAAGGCCCGGATCATCAGATCCGGGCCTTTCCGTAATGCCATGGTTGCGGGGACAGGATTTGAACCTGTGACCTCTGGGTTATGAGCCCAGCGAGCTACCGAACTGCTCCACCCCGCGTCGCAAGATCAACTCTACCGTCCGGTGAACGGGAGGCCAAATCCTGGTGGCGTGATGTGTGTCTCGCTGGGCCGCCGTCAGTTACTTGCTGAAGGCGAGGGCGTGGCTGACGGTGTGGCTTCCGGCGCCGGAGTGGCCCCAGGGGCCGCTGCCGGGATCTTCCCCTCGGCGTCGAGAGCCTTCTGCAGGGCGGCAGCCAACTTCTTCTGCTCTTCCCCGTAGGCGGCAAAATCCCCGGCGGCCAGAGCCGTCTGGCCTGCCTTGATGGCGGCGTTCGCCGCCTCCAGGGCTGCCTTGAGGTCGGCCTGGGCGCCCGCGCTGACAGGCGGAGTCTCACCGGGCGTGGCAGGCGTCTGGCCGGTGTTGGCAGAGTCACCGGCAGCTGCACCGGAGTCACCGCCGAAGAGTTGCTTCAGCGCGCCGTCGAGCGTTGGCGCGAAGCCCACCTTGTCACCGAAGGCAACCAGCACGCGCTGCAGCGTCGGGTAGGACGTCTCGCCGGTGGACTTGAGGTAAACAGGCTGGACGTAGAGGATGCCGCCACCCACAGGCAGTGTCAGCAGGTTGCCGTTAAGCACCTCCGAAGCGCCCTGGCGCAGCAGGTTCAGGGCCTGGGACACGGTGGGGTCCGAGTTGAACTTATTCTGGGCCTGGCCCGGTCCGGGAACCTGGATCTCCGGCGGAATCTGGAGCAGCCTGAGCTTGCCGTAGGTGTCAGCCTTCACGCCCTTCTCATTACCGGCGTCAGAGTCTGCCGCGAGGAAGCCGTAGAGGACGTTACGGGCGGTGCCGTTCACGATCTGCGGAATGTAGGAGGACGTCAGCTGGAATGCGGGCTCCTTCTGGTCAGGCATCTGCAGCGACATGTAGAACGGCGGCTGCTTGACATCAGTGGAGACGGTCGGATCATTAGGAACGCTCCAGACATCCTTCGCCTGGTAGAAGCTACCCGGCTCCGTCACGTGGTAGCGGCCCAGGAGTTCACGCTGGACCTTGAAGAGGTCCTCCGGGTAACGGACGTGGCTCATGACATCCCCGGACATCTCCGAGTAGGGCTTCAGGGACGTGGGATAAACCTTCTGCCACGCCTTCAGGATGGGGTCCTGGTCATCCCATGCGTACAGAGTCACTGCACCGTCATACGCGTCGACAGTGGCTTTGACGGAGTTCCGGATGTAGTTCACTGAGCTATTGGGCAGTGCCACCGACCGCCCGGCGGAGGTCTGCGAGTCTGCAGTGGCCGCCGAGAGCTGTTCCTGCTGCGAGTACGGGTAATACTGGCTGGTGGTGTAGCCGTCCACGATCCATTTGACGCGGCCATCCACAACAGCAGGGTAGGCGTTGCCGTCCACGGTCAGGTAGGGCGCGACCTTTTCGACGCGCTCCCG
>JBDTQQ010000369.1:0-3525 GCA_039932075.1 Pseudarthrobacter sp.
CCTGGAAAAGGAAGGCGCCATAGAGGCGTTCGGCCTGCCAGGCGCGGCAATCAACCCCTTCTACTCCGCCATGCGGGCCCACGGCGGCATCCGCCACACCCTGGCCCGCCACGTGGAGGGTGCCAGCCACATGGCTGACGGCTACTCCCGTGCCAAGGACGGCAACATCGGCATCTGCATCGGCACCTCCGGCCCCGCCGGCACCGACATGATCACCGGGCTCTACGCCGCCTGGGCCGATTCCATCCCCATGCTCTGCATCACCGGCCAGGCCCCCGTGGCCAAGCTGCACAAGGAAGACTTCCAGGCCGTGGACATCGAGTCCATCGCCAAGCCCGTGACCAAGATGGCCATGACCGTCCTGGAGCCCGGCCAGGTTCCCGGCGCCTTCCAGAAGGCCTTCCAGCTGATGCGCTCCGGCCGCCCCGGCCCCGTCCTGCTGGACCTGCCCATCGACGTGCAGATGGCCGAGATCGAATTCGACATTGAGACCTACGAGCCCCTGCCCGTCGAGAAGCCCAGGGCCAGCCGCAAGCAGCTGGAAAAGGCCCTGGACATGCTCACCGCCGGAGAGCGTCCGCTGATCGTGGCCGGCGGCGGCATCATCAACGCCGGCGCCTCCGCGCAGCTGGTGGAACTGGCCGAGATCATCAACGTTCCGGTCATCCCCACCCTGATGGGCTGGGGCTCCATCGCCGATGACCACCGGCTCATGGCGGGCATGGTGGGCCTGCAGACCAGCCACCGGTACGGCAACGAGAACTACCTGCGCAGCGACTTCGTGATCGGCATCGGCAACCGCTGGGCCAACCGCCACACCGGCGGCCTGGAGACCTACACCGCCGGCCGCACCTTCGTGCACATCGACATCGAGCCCACCCAGATCGGCCGCGTGTTCTCCCCTGATTTGGGCATCGCGTCCGACGCCGGTGCGGCGCTGACCGGGCTGATTGAGCTCGCCCGCGAGCGTCAGGCAGCCAAGTCCCTGCCGGACTACAGCGCCTGGGTCGCCGAATGCCAGGACCGCAAGGCCAGCCTGCACCGCAAGACCCACTTCGAGAACATCCCCATCAAGCCGCAGCGCGTGTACGAGGAGATGAACAAGGCGTTCGGCCGGGACACCACCTACGTCTCCACCATCGGCCTGTCCCAGATCGCCGGCGCGCAGATGCTGCACGTGTTCGGTCCGCGCAAGTGGATCAACGCGGGCCAGGCAGGTCCCCTGGGCTGGACCGGCCCGGCCGCCCTCGGCGTGGTCCGCGGCAAGCCGGACGAGACCGTGGTGGCACTGTCTGGAGACTACGACTTCCAGTTCATGATCGAGGAACTGGCCGTCGGCGCCCAGTTCAACATCCCGTACATCCACGTGGTGGTGAACAACTCCTACCTGGGCCTGATCCGCCAGTCCCAGCGCGGCTTTAAGATGGAACAGAACGTCTCCCTCGCGTTCGAGAACATCAACTCCCCCGAGACAAACGGCTACGGCGTGGACCACCTGAAGGTTGCCGAGGGCCTGGGCTGCAAGGCCGTGCGCGTGCAGGACCCGGCCGACCTGCCGGCTGCGTTCGACAAGGCCAGGGCACTCATGGACGAGTTCCAGGTTCCAGTGGTGGTTGAAGTGATCCTGGAAAAGATCACCAACATCTCCATGGGCGTGGAAATCAACGCTGTGAACGAGTTCGAGGAACTGGCTGAGACTGCTGCTGACGCCCCCACAGCCATCCTGGCACTGCAGGCATAACCATGCGGATCGTCATTGCCCCGGACAAGTTCAAGGGATCCCTCTCCGCGCCTGAGGTGTGCCGGCACCTGGAAAAGGGCCTGCAACTGGGGGCCGGTACGGCAAGCTCCAGTAACCTTGACGTCCTCCGGATTCCGGTGGCCGACGGCGGCGAGGGAACCCTCGATGCCGCCGTCGGCTCCGGCTTCACCCGCCGGAGCGCCACGGTCAGCGGCCCCACTGGTGAACCCATCGAAGCGGATTTCGCTGTCCGTGGCCACGAGGCCGTCATCGAGATGGCCACAGCGTCGGGTCTCGCCACGCTGCCCATGGTAGTCAGCGGCGGCCAGCCCGATTCGGCCTCAGCCATCACTGCCACCAGCCTGGGAACGGGACAGCTGATCCGGGCAGCCCTGGACGAAGGCTGCCGGCGGATCGTCCTGGGTGTCGGCGGCAGCGCCAATACCGACGGCGGTGCGGGGCTTTTGCAGGGCCTCGGCGCCAGGTTCCTGGACGCCCGGAACAACGAACTCCCGTCCGGCGGGGCCGCCCTGGCCCGCCTGGACAGCATCGACTTCACCGACTTTGAACCCCGTCTGGTGGATACACGCTTTGTGTTGGCGTCCGACGTCGATAACCCCCTGCTGGGCCCCCAGGGTGCCGCGGCGGTTTTCGGCCCGCAAAAGGGCGCCACACAACAAGACGTCGGCATGCTCGACGCCGCCCTGGCCAGGTTTGTCGAAGTCCTGGCCAGGGAAATCGGATTCCGCGCCATCAAAGCGGCGGACGCCCCGGGTGCCGGGGCCGCCGGGGGCGTGGGCTACGCGGCCATCGCCGTCCTGGCGGCAACGCGCCGGCCAGGAATCGACATCGTCCTTGAATTCACGGACCTGGCACACCGGCTGGGCGGCGCCGACCTGGTGATCACCGGGGAGGGCAGCCTGGACGAACAGAGCCTGCTGGGCAAAACACCCATGGGCGTTGCCAGGGCTGCTGCGGCGCAGGGCGTTCCGGTCATCGCCGTGTGCGGCCGGACCACGCTGGCGCGTGAGCAGTCCATAGCAGCCGGCTTCGAGGACGTTTACGCTTTGACCGAGCTGGAAACCAATGTAGACAGGTGCATAGCAGAGGCAGGACAGCTTCTGGAGCAGCTGGGCACGCAGATCGGCAGGCGGCTGGCAGCCAACAGGCTGTCCCGCACCGCTGACACGAAGGAGGACCTCAATGTCTGAAGAACGTTACGACCTGGTCATCCGCGGCCGGCGCGTCCTGACCACCGCCGGCATCGCCGCCCGTGAAGTGGGCGTCCGGGGCGGAAAAATCGTGGCCATCGAGCCGCTGGGAAACGGCCTGGCTGGCTCCGAGGTTATTGAACTGGCCGACGACGAAACGCTGCTCCCCGGCCTCGTGGACACCCACGTCCACGTCAACGAACCCGGCCGCACCGAATGGGAAGGGTTCGCCTCCGCCACCCGTGCCGCCGCCGCCGGCGGCGTGACCACCATCATCGACATGCCGCTGAACTCCATCCCGCCCACCACTACCGTGGAAGGCCTCAAGCTCAAGCGCGAAGTGGCCGAGGACCAGGCGTTCGTTGACGTGGGCTTCTGGGGCGGCGCAGTGCCCGGCAACAAGGCGGACCTGCGCCCCCTGCACGACGACGGCGTCTTCGGCTTCAAGTGTTTCCTCCTGCATTCCGGCGTGGACGAATTCCCGCACCTGGAAGCCGATGAGATGGAAGAGGACATGGCGGAGCTGACGTCCTTTGACTCGCTCATGATCGTCCACGCCGAGGACTCCCACGC
>JBDTQQ010000370.1:0-3525 GCA_039932075.1 Pseudarthrobacter sp.
GACCGCGGACTACCTGCAGTACGTGCTCTCACGGATCACGCTGCCCGGCGCCATGTACTTGGGCTTCGTGGCGCTGATTCCGCTGATTGCACTGGTACTGATCAACGCGAACCAGAACTTCCCGTTCGGTGGCACCTCGATCCTGATCATGGTGGGCGTTGGCCTTGAAACCGTCAAGCAAATAGATGCGCAACTACAGCAACGTCACTACGAAGGGCTATTGCGATGACTAAAATGTTGATTATTGGGCCGCCCGGCTCCGGTAAAGGAACCCAAGCGGAACGTATCTCCGAGCGCCTCGGTGTCGTGGCGATCTCCACCGGCGATATCTTCCGCGCCAATGTGAAGGGCGAAACGCCCCTTGGCATCGAAGCCAAGAAGTATATGGATGCCGGCGACTTCGTTCCGGACAGCGTGACCAACAAAATGGTCCGCGACCGCCTCAGCGAGTCCGACGTCGAAAACGGCTTCCTCCTGGACGGCTACCCGCGCACCACCGCGCAGGTGGACTACCTTGACGGAATCCTCGCTACTAGCGACGAAAAGCTCGACGTCGTCCTGCAGCTCACTGCCGACGATGAGGAACTCGTGGCGCGCCTTTTGGGCCGTGCCAAGGAAACCGGCCGGAGCGACGACAACGAAGGCGTTATCCGTCACCGTCTGGACCTTTACCACGAGCAGACCGAAGCGGTCGTGGCAAAGTATGCCGAACGCGGCATCCTGACCCAGGTTGACGGCATCGGCGGCATCGACGAGGTCACCGACCGCGTCATGGAGGCCATCAAGGCGGCCCAGGCCGCCTGAGCCAGGCAAACAAGTTATTCGAGGCTCCTCCCGGAATCCGGGAGGAGCCTCAGCCATTGAGAGGACACACCATGGCCTTCGGCCAGCCCCGTATCGAATACAAAACCGACGCCCAGATGCGAACCATGCACGAGGCCGGCCTGGTCCTGAGCCGTGCCTTGGATGCCGCTGTCGCCGCCGCCGTGCCCGGCGTCACCACCAAGCACCTGGACGACGTCTTCGCCGCAGTGCTGAACCAGGCCGGTGCTAAGTCCAACTTCTTGGGTTACCACGGCTTCCCGGCCACCGTCTGCACATCCGTGAACGAGGAAGTGGTCCACGGTATCCCCGGCAGCAAGGTCCTCCACGACGGCGACATCATCTCGATCGACGGCGGCGCGATTGTTGACGGCTGGCATTCCGACTCCGCCCGGACCGTGATCGTGGGCAAAGCTGATCCCGAAGACCAGCGCCTGTCCGACGTCACGCAGGCCGCCATGTGGCACGGCATCGCGGCGCTGGCCAAGAGAGGCCACGTCGGCGACGTCGGCGCGGCCATCGACGACTACGTCTCCTCCGTCCCGGGCAAGCCGCTGGGCATCCTGGAAGACTACGTGGGCCACGGCATCGGCTCCGAGATGCACATGGCGCCGGACGTCCTGAACTACCGGACCAACCACCGCGGACCCAAGGTCAAGGCCGGCCTGTGCCTGGCCATTGAGCCCATGCTGGTCCGCGGCAGCATCGAAACCGCAGTCCTGGCTGACGACTGGACCGTGGTCACCACAGACGGCAAGCGTTCCTGCCAGTGGGAGCACTCCGTGGCAGTCCACGATAGGGGGATCTGGGTTCTTTCAGCGCCCGACGGCGGCGCGGAGCACCTGGTGCCCCTCGGCGTCGTCCCCGTGCCGATCCCGTAGGTTCGACAGTCCCCAACCGCCCCCTGACCTCGCAAGCTCGGCCAGGGAACCCGGCGGTCGTGGGCCCAACGCTGCCGACGCGCGAAGTCCCTGGGGACCCGGTTGTACCGGTGTCCCCAGGGACTTTGCGTGTCGCGGGTGACCTTGCGTGTCGAAACCTGGTGGGTCAGGCCTTGAGCTTGGGCTTGACGTCCTTGGTGTAGATGCCCTCGAGCGTGGCCTTCAGCTCGGTCGGCGAACTGCCGGGCTCGGCCGTGAGCTGTGGAGTCATGGATCTCTATCGGGGAGGCCTGCGGGGGCAGGGCTTTGGAAGGATTTGAGATCACTCCATCACATCGACGGGCTCGTCAGGGCCGGATTTGGTCTCACGACTCACTGTTCGCCAAGGCTTCGGAAACCGTTCATGGAACGTTTGGTGCCCCGGTTATCGAGCCCACCCGCCGCGAGATCCGCAACGGTTACGGACCAACGCGCCCCGGACCCAACAGGCGGATGTCCGAAACCGCAGCGGATGTCCGGAAATGACGCGCACGGCAGAATGGAGCGTATGGGAGCCATTACCGACGTACCGGGAATCCGCGTGGGGCACGAACAGAGGAACGACGACGGCTGGCTGACCGGGGTGACCGTGGTGCTGCCGCCGCCCGGGACGGTGGGGTCGGTGGACGTCCGCGGCGGGGGTCCGGGCACGCACGAGACCGACGCCCTGGATCCCACCACCCTGGTTTCCACCGTGGACGCCGTGGTCCTCACCGGCGGCAGCGCCTACGGGCTGGTCTCGGCCCACGGTGCGCAGCGCTGGTGCGAGGAGCACGGCAGGGGCTTCCCGGTGACCGGGGGAGTAGTGCCGATCGTCCCCGCCGCCGCCATCTTCGACCTGGGCCGCGGGGGTGACTTTTCAGCGCGGCCGACGGCGGACATGGGCTACGCGGCAACAGTCGCCGCTGCTGCCGAGAAGGACGGGCACGTCGTCGGACGCGGCAACGTGGGCGCCGGCACCGGCGCGGTCATTGGGCGGGGCCAGTTCAAAGGAGGCGTCGGAACGGCCTCCGCCACTCTGGAGAACGGCGTCGTAGTAGGTGCCTTAGCCGTCGTGAACGCCCTGGGCCTGCCGTTTGCGGTTACCCAAAAGAGTGGTGAGACGGGCGTTGAGCAGACGGGGCTGGGACCCGGCAGCGTGCGTCTAAGCGAGGAACGAGCGAGCACGCCGAGGGTTGCAGCCCCGGCTACGCCGGAACCACAAGGACTCAACACGACCTTGGTTGTGGTGGCGACGAACGCGATCCTCGATGTAGCCGAGTGCTATCGGACGGCTTCCGCCTCGCACGCTGGGCTGGCGCGGGCACTCAACCCGAGCCATACGTTGGCTGATGGGGATACGGTCTTTTGCCTGGCGACGGGTGACGTGGCTCTGGACCGGAGTACTGAAACTGCGCGGCAGGTAAGTCTCATCACGCTGCAGAGTGCCGCAGCCGACGTCGTACGTTTGGCCATTCTGGATGGCGTGCAGAGCGCCGAGGCGGTGAGCACTCCTGCCGGCGAATATGGTGCGTTCAGGGCTGAGTAGGTTACTATGCCCGATTTAACATTCGCCGGGAAAAAGGGTAGTGTTGCTTGTTGGTTGTCTGCCCTGCTGTGCCCTGTTTGGGGCCTGAGGTGATAACCGATCCAACAAAAACGTTCGTGGTCATGTCCGGTGCAATCCGGCAGGGCTGCGGCAACAACAGTTAGCGGAGGGTATGGCCAAGAAGGACGGGGTCATTGAGATCGAAGGCGTTGTGACCGAGGCGCTGCCTAACGCGATGTTTCGCGTTGAGCTCAC
>JBDTQQ010000371.1:0-3523 GCA_039932075.1 Pseudarthrobacter sp.
GCGCTGCCCTGACCGTCGGCTGGGCCATGGCCACCGGCGTCGAACCCTTCAGCCTGTTGAAGGTGCTGTTCATCGCCGGGATCGTTGGCTGCGCTGTGGGACTGAAGTCCCTGCCGGCGGACGCCCCGTCCGATGTGGACCATTCCCACGCCAGAGTGCCCGCCTGAGGCTGAGGCTCTTTCGCCCAAGCAGTTCAGACGCCGGCCTTGATGAGAAGTGCATCAATCATCATGGAGAAATGGGCGCGGTGATCGGTAGCCTTCGGGTCGGTCATGTATTGAATGGCCGCCCCGTCATAGATCATCAGAAAGATCCTCACCAGTGTGGGGAAGTCTATGAGGCAGTTGTCACTGCTGCTTTGGGCAGCCGAAGAGAATATTTTCCCCAGCTCCACTTCATAGGCCGGATAAATTTTCGCGGCCAAGGGGCTAACGGACGCATTGCGTGTTGCCCACAGGATGAGTTCTATCTCAGAGAGTATGCTTGCGGGTTCTTCCTCCAGTGCCCGCCAGTAGCCTTCAGCTACTTGTTCCACGGCCTTACGCAGACCCAGATGGACCGGGACGTCACTGGAAAACCGGCTCAGGTTTTTGAACCAAGCCTCGGCGGCCGCGTCCATCAGTTCTTCTTTATTGCTGAAGCAATAATGCGCCGTAGCCAACGGAGCATTAGCTTCCTTGGCTATGGCCCGAATGGTCACGGACTGGACGCCCTCACGACGCATCAGTTCGACCGTCGCTGCAATCAGCTGTTCTTTTCGTTCTTCCGCGGATACCCGCATGGCTCACTCTCCGGTCTTCCGCTTCGGCCCGACAGGGACACTTCCTTAACCCTATTGCTTGGTTGAGGAAAAAAGGTCCAACTTCAAAGTCTAGAACGATTGACTTGAACATACGTCTATGTAAAAGTATTGAGACTGAAGTGATCTGCATCACGACGATGCGAATATCACTTAGATGCATCAACGCATCTCGCAATGCAGATCCCACTGAAGAAACGGTGAAAGACAATGGTCACAGCCAACCCTCAGCCCCCGACACTGACGACGGGGGAAGCGATTGATTTCTGGCCGGCGCAGTCAATGGCCCCCATGAAAGACCAATGGCAGGGCCTACGCTGCAGGTTTATCAATTCCCTTCCTGAGGGCCCCTGGGAGGACTTCGTACTCTCCGAGTGGGAACTGGAGGCCTGCGCCTGGGAAGACTTTCATCCCCACACGGAGACGAACTTCGTGCTGGAAGGTGAACTCCATATCGAGAGCGGAGGCGAGACAGTCATCCTGAAACCGGGCGATTCGGCCCGCGTAAATCCCGGACAAGTGGGCAGATACTGGGCACCCGTCTACGCACGGATGGTCACCATTTACGGACCCAACCCCGCTGGTATGGAATCGCATTCTTTCCGGTACTACGAAGTCTGACCCGCAGCCGTAAGTCCAACCTGCATGAGGAATGGTCATTCCGGACAGTTGTATGAAAAAAACCAAGGCCGACATCGGAATAACCGATTGATTGCACTCACGAAAGGCAAAACAATGACCCAGAAGATAACTTCCATCTCTGCCACCCTCATCCGCGATGCGAAGAATGTTACGGCACTGGATGATTGGGGCCCGTGTCCTGAAGCGACCGGAAAGCAGATGGATACCCGCGGAAGCTATCTGTGGAAGGACGCGAACGGTGCCGAAGCCGGCATCTGGGAATGCACTGCAGGACCCTCCCGCTGGGTGCTTGAGACAAATGAATTCGTCCATGTTCTTTCGGGCTCCATGACAATAACGCCCGACGACGGCAAACCCCAGTTCGTGGGTCCCGGTGACGCAATCTTCATCCCCCGCGGCTGGAGCGGCAGCTGGGAGCTTCACGAGACGCTCCGCAAGCTCTATGTGATCTTCTGACAGTTGCGGGATTCGCCCGGTACAAACGGGCTGAACAGCCGCAGCCAGGAACCGTCCGGTACGAGCTTTCACCAGCCCGTACCGGAAGCCGCTGCACTGGACCAGTCCACCGCCTGCAAGGTGCCGTTCCGCTAACGTCCTCCCAGAACTTTCCTGACCCACATGACGCTCCCATAGCTGTCGGAATACTGGGAAGATGCAACAGCGGCTGAAGCGCGTGATCCTTTTGCCGAGCGTTAGTCTGCTTTTCGTTAAAACGATGGTTCTCCGGGTGCGCAGTCCGCTGTCCACAGCTGGGACGATCCTTAAAGCTCATCCACCGCCATGGCGGCAAGGGACCTACCCCAATGGCTCCCAAATTACAGCCGTGGATACCGGATTGAGCCCAGGTGTGAGACAGGAGCTTGGATGTTGGGATGGGAGTGCCGGTGTTCGAAAAGTAAGAGCCATTTCGCGTGCTTGGCGTCCAGTGATCGTTGCAGCACTTGAGGTTTTCGGAGTTGCAGACCAAGAAAGTCCGGGGCGCCCCTCCAAAGAACGTAGCCCGGGCACTCGCTTGCGGCACGGCCACGAGGTCGTCTAAAGTCCGGCGACATCAAGAAGTATCGTCCGATTTCCCACATGCCGGCTGTGGGTAATCTCAGTCCTGTTTCTCTCCGACACGGAACGCATAACCATCGCGGACCTGTTGCACGCCGGCCAGAGCATCCGCGCCATTGCCATCCAGATGTTTGCGGGAAAAGCCCGAAGGAATCTCAATGGGGGTTGTCAAGGACAAAGGCCTGGCAACAGACCTTTTGCCGGGCTCTACGGGACGCTGAGCTGTCCATGGCTGGGGTCAATTAGGGTTTTCCACGGCTGGAGATTGGGAGCCGTTGGATTAGCTCCCTGGCTGCAGGAGCGGTGGATAACCCATGAGAATTGCCCCTAATTGTGGGCAGCTCATAACCTTGGCTCGCCCGCGACGTGAGCTTTGTTTGATGACTTACGCCCAATCAGGAACCACAGAACGGGCCCGGCGACTGGCAGGGCAAAAATGATGAGCGTCCAGATGACGGTGCCGCCGGAGGTGTAGGTCTTGTTCCGTGCGACGCTGATCAGCGCGGCGATGAATAGGACTACACCCGCACTCACGACGATGCCCCAAATACCGAAGAGCGGTGAGGGCATCAACGGCTCTGCCGTTGTGGCTAAGACGGTCGTGAGTATCATTTTCTTCCCCAAGAAGACATTGAAGCTATCCAGCGTTGCAACCTATCGCTGCTTCAAGTTGAAGGTCAGGGCAGACTATCTCAACTCCGACTTCCTGAGCCTGAAGCGTTGTCCGGTGCACGTGCGCAACTGCGGCGACTCTGGCGGCGATGATTGCTGCGTCCTTGGCGTCTGTTTTCCGTCGTGGAGGGGCGAATCCCCGACTGGAAGCCGATCCGGTCGGGGCCCACCGGCGGTGAACCCCCGACCGGGACGCAGAACGAACATGGTGGGCGCCTTCGTCGCCCACCATGTTCGTTCTAACATCCAGTGTCACTCCGTGGCGCGGGCGACCGTCCTGCCGCCCTCTCCACAGGTCCTACATGCGCTGGCTCGGCCTATGCGGGGGAACCGGTGGCCGGTGGTACCGGAGGG
>JBDTQQ010000372.1:0-3521 GCA_039932075.1 Pseudarthrobacter sp.
AGCCTTAAGGGGCTGAAGCCTTTACTAGGCCTGTGCGCCGGCGATGAAGCTCACGGCGTCGCCCACGGTCTTGAGGTTCTTGACCTCTTCGTCCGGGATGCGCACGCCGAACTTTTCTTCGGCGTTGACCACGATGGTCATCATGGAGATGGAGTCGATGTCCAGGTCCTCGGTGAAGGACTTGTCCAGTTCCACAGCTTCGGGGGCAAGGCCGGTTTCTTCGTTAACGATCTCAGCCAAGCCGGTCAGGATCTCTTCATTGCTAGCCATTGACGGCTCCTTTTCTTGTTATTGCCGGCAGGGGACGCCGGAAACGGTTCAGCCCGCGGGGTGCGGCCTGTTTGGGACGTTCTAAGGAAGGACGATTACCTGTGCACCGAAAACCAGGCCGGCGCCGAAGCCGATCTGGAGCGCCAGGCCGCCGCTGAGCTCGGGGTTTTCCTGCAGCAGGCGGTGGGTTGCCAAGGGGATGGACGCGGCCGAGGTGTTACCGGCATCGGCGATGTCCCGGGCCACCACGACGGACTCGGGAAGCTTGAGTTTCTTGACCATCTCATCGATGATCCGCATGTTGGCCTGGTGCGGAATGAAGGCGGCGAGGTCTTCAGCCTTGATCCCGGCGGCTTCGAGGGCCTTCTCGGCCATTTTGGCCATTTCCCAGACCGCCCAGCGGAAGACGGTCTGACCGTCCTGGCGCAGCGTCGGGTAGAGCTCCTGCGCCTCTTCCAGAAGGGCGAAGTCACCGGACTCGTCAGACTGCCGGGCCGCCATGCTGAGGTCGCGCACATCAAGGATGGAGCGCGTCATGCCGATCGCGTCCCACTTGCTGCCGTCCGAGCCCCAGACCGAAGGGCCGATGCCCGGCGTGTCCGAAGGGCCGATCACCACAGCGCCGGCGCCGTCACCCAGCAGGAAGGAGATGGTGCGTTCCCTGTTGTCGATGACGTCTGAGAGCTTTTCTGCCCCAACCACCAGGACGTAGGTTGCAGCACCCGATCGAACCAACGCGTCAGCTTGGGCAATGCCGTAGCAGTACCCGGCACAGGCGGCTGAGATATCAAAGGCAGGTGCCGGCGTCGCGCCGATCCGGTCGGCCACGGCGGCCGCGGCTGACGGCGTTGCGTAGGGGTGAGTCACGGTGGAAACGATGACGGCACCCAGTTGCGAGGCTTCGATGCCTGCTTTCTGCAGTGCCTCCTGCGCTGCACCTGATGCCATGTCAATCACGCTGACGTCGGCGGCGGCGCGGTGGCGCGTAATGATGCCGGTGCGTTGGCGGATCCATTCGTCAGAAGAATCAATCCACTGGCAGACGTCCTCGTTGGTGACGATGACGTCCGGCCGGTAAGCACCCAGACCAAGGATGCGGCTGTACTGGTTGACGGGTGACTGGTTCAGCGTGGGAACGCTCATGCATTTCCCTCCAATTCTGCGAAGAGTGCCAGTGCGGCCGTGAGGTCGTCCGGGGTTTTGACTGCAACTGTCTTGACGCCGGGCATGCCGCGCTTGGCGAGACCTGCCAGTGTGCCTGCCGGCGCGAGTTCAATCAGGCCAGTGACACCGCGCTGCACCAGCGTTTCCATGCACAGGTCCCAGCGGACCGGCCGGGAGACCTGGGCGATGAGGCTCTCGACGGCGGCATCGCCGCCGGTCACTTCGCGGCCGTCAAAGTTGGACAGCAGCGGCACCTGCGGCTTCTGCGGCTGGAGTTCCGGCCGTAGCGACTCGAGGACGCTCACCGCGGGGGCCATGTGCGAGGTATGGAAAGCGCCAGCCACCTTGAGCGGGATGACGCGCGCCTTCGCCGGCGGGTTGTCCGCCAGGGCCTTGAGCTGCTCAAACGTCCCCGCCGCAACGGTCTGGCCTGCGCCGTTGACGTTGGCCGGTGTGGCTCCGGACGCCTCGATTGCTGCGAGTACCTCTGCGGGGTCCCCGCCCACCACGGCGCTCATGCCGGTGGGTGTCACGGCGGCAGCTGCGGCCATGCTGTTGGCGCGTTCCCGCACGAACGTCATGGCCTCCTTCTCGGTGAGCACCCCGGCCAGGGCCGCGGCAGTGATCTCGCCGACGGAGTGGCCGGCAAGGATGACCGGGAGGGTGCCCAGTTCGACGTCGAACAGGGACTTTGCGGCGACCAGCCCGGCAGCCACAATCAAGGGCTGCGCAACAGCGGTGTCCTTGATGGTTTCTTCATCCGAGGTGGTCCCGTGGGCTGTCAGGTCGATGCCTGCAATCTCGCTGAGGGAGGCCAGCTGGCCGGCCACCGAAGGCAGTTCCAACCAGGGGGCCAGAAAACCCGGGGTCTGTGAGCCCTGTCCAGGGCAGACTATTGCAAGCACTTAACCAGCTTTCCAAATTACGGTGTCATTCAGCGGTGTTTCTCTGCACCAAGCTCAAGGGGTCAGATTGTAGGAAGTCTACAACGACTCAGGTCTGATTCCGCGCCGGATGACGTTCGGCGGGCGCTTTTGGCGGCGCCGCAAGACGCCCCACCACAAGGGCCGCCTGCAGCACAAACGCCTCGCGGGGAAGGAGCGGATCCCAGCCGGTGACGTCGCAGACCCGCTTGAGGCGGTACCTGACCGTGTTGGCGTGGACGAACAGTTCCCGCGCTGTCGCCTCCAGCGAATGGCCCAGTTCAAGGTAGGTTCCGAGGGTCTCCACCAGGCCGTTGGAGGCGGCCACCAGCGGACGGTAAATGTTCTTCACGAGTGAACGTCGTGCGGCTTCGTCACCGGAAATGACGCGTTCGGGCAGCAGGTCGTCGGCTGCCACCGGCCGGGGCGCGGAGGGCCAGGCGCGTGCGGCGGTAAGGCCGGCGAAAGCAGACTGGGCTGATCCGCTGGCTTCCAGCAGGGAGCCGGCTTCGGCGCCATAGACCACCGGTCCCGGCGCGAACATTTCGCTGAGCTTCAGGTAGGCGGTCTCGCGGTCCTGGACCCCGCCGAGGATCAGGATCAGCCTGTCACCCTGAATGCCCACCAGCGCGTCCTCTGCGTAGCGGCCGGCCAGGCGACGGAGTTCGCTGACGTAGCTGGCGCTTGGCTCTGACGGGGAATTCCCCACCATGACAGTGAACCGCTCCTGGGCTTTCCAGCCCAGCGCGGCGATCCTGGACCGCAGTGCGTCGGTGTTTTCGCCCCGCAGGATGGCGTCCACGATCAGCGCCTCGAGCCGCGTGTCCCAGGAGCCACGCGATTCGGCGGCCCTCGCGTACACGTCCGCGGCGGCGAACGCTACCTCCCGCGAGTACCGCAGTACGGCTTCGCGCAGCGAGGGCTGGTCCGCTTCGGGGGCGATGACCGGCACCTGGTCCTCCACCACTTCCACCACGATCCGGATGAGCTGGAGGGCCTTCTGCAGGCTGATGGACCTGGTCAGCTCCGTGGGGGCAGTACCAAAGACGTCGGAAAGGATCCACGACGGCGAACTGGGGCGCTCATACCAAGTGACAAACGCTGCGATGCCGTTCTGCGCCACCATGCCCAGCGCCGAACGCTCGTCGGAGCTGAGCCGTGAGT
>JBDTQQ010000373.1:0-3520 GCA_039932075.1 Pseudarthrobacter sp.
AGACCCCCCAACACACACGTGTCGGGGGGTCTCCCACTTTAACCACCCACCACGCACATGGACGTGGAGACGGCCTGGGAAGCGGCCGTGGGGTCTGGCGCTTCTGGAGCGGCATAGTGCGGATGAAAACCTGCAGCTAAGTGAGAGAGGGTTTCCCGGAAACCGACATCAACTGCGAGAGCGTCTCGGTGAGGTGTGAACATTCCCACGACCGGGGTCTGCAAGCGGATCTATGTCATGCGCCGGTGGGGTCTGGCTTAGGATTGACTGAGATGTACGGACTTCGAAGCGCTTGATTTCGGGTTGCGTAGGATAACGAAACACGGAACGAGCGGCTGCTATTGCGCCAGTGGTCGGCTCATAACAGGAGGAATCCCCACATGGCTGAGCACAACGGCGGTAATCGCGGCGGCAACGACCGCGGACCTTTCCGTGGTAACAATAATTCCGGCGGTGAACCTCGGGGATTCCGGTCCCGGGAGGACCGCAACTCCGATGCCCCGAAGCGCGCTCCTGGCTCCGGTGGCGGCGATCGCAAATCCTTCGGTGAGCGGAAGCCGTATGGTGACCGTGAGAACAAGCCTTATGGTGATCGTCCGCGTCGTGAGGGTGACGGTGAGCGCCGGAGCTTCGGTGGTGGTGAGCGTAAGCCGTTCGGTGACCGCCAGGACCGTGCGCCCCGCAGTTTCGACCGCGGTGCCTCCGGTCCCCGCCAGTTCGGGCGGGACCGTGCCGAGGACCGGCCGGCCCGTGTTCCCAACGCGCGTGACCTTCGAAGCGCCAACCGTCCCGACCGCGAACGTTCTCCTGAGATCGATGAGGATGTCACGGGCAAGGAACTTGACCGCGCCACCCAGCACCAGATCAAGACGCTCGAGGCCAATAGCGCGGAGTGGGTAGCCCGTCACCTCGTCATGGCTGGTCGCCTGATTGATGAGGAACCCGAGCTTGCCTTCCAGCATGCCCTTGCCGCGAGCAGGCGTGGTGGCCGGCTGGCTGCCGTCCGTGAGGCCGTCGGACTGACCGCTTACGCGGCGGGACACTACGGCGAGGCACTGCGCGAGTTCCGGACCTACCGCCGCATCAGCGGTTCCAACGTACACCTGCCCGTGATGGCGGACTGCGAACGTGGCCTGGGCCGGCCTGACCGTGCCCTGGATGTGGTGCGTTCTGAGGAAGCCAATGACCTGGACGCCCCGGGTAAGGCCGAACTGGCCATTGTGGCAGCTGGAGCCCGGACGGATCTCGGCCAGCTGGACGCTGCCGTGGCAGAGCTTGAAATTGCCCAGCTGGACATCAACCGCGCGTTTTCCTACAGCCCCCGGCTGTTCCGGGCCTACGCTGACGCCCTGGCCGCCGTCGGCCGCCAGGAGGAAGCCACAAAGTGGCATAAGCAGGCTGTAGTGGCTGAGAACGCCCTCGGCCTCAATGTTGACGAAGAACCGGACATCGTGGATCTGGGCTGGGACGAAGAAGAGGAAGCCCGCGAGGAAGCCCAGCGCCGGCGCCTGCTGGAACGTGCCGCCGGAGCCCCGGAAGCAACGACCACAGTCCGGGCCGAAACCGCCCGTGAGACTCCTGCAGAAGCAGTTACGTCCACCGGGGTGGACGCCGCCATCGATGACGTGGAATCCGACTACTTCGAGTCCGATGACGCCGAGTCTGATGAGGACTCCGTCGAATCGGATGAGCTCGAATCAGCTGAGCCGGACTCCGACGATGCTTCTGAAGAGGCATCATCAGACCACGAGGGTTCAGCCGACGGCAGCGACTTCGACGGCGGCAACGTCGATGAAGCTGACCACTCCGAACGACGGGACAGCTAGCCGCGATGACTGAAGTTCCCCTGATTTCCCTGTTTGATGCATTGCTGGCCGACCTGGACGGGGTGGTCTACGCAGGGCCCCACGCCATCCCCGGCGCCGTGGAATCGCTGCAGCAACTGGCGGGCCTCGGCATTGGCCTGGGCTATGTCACCAACAATGCGTCCCGCACGCCGGCGCAGGTTGCGACGCACCTGCGTGAACTGGGCGCGCCGGCCGAGGACAACCAAGTTGTCAGTTCCTCGCAGGCCGCAGCCGAACTCCTGTCCTCAATGCTGCCGCCCGGGGCCAGGGTATTGATCACCGGCAGCCCGGCGCTGGCAGAGGAGATCGAGCTGGTGGGACTGACCCCCGTCAGCGGCCAGGACGAGAACCCTGTGGCCGTGGTCCAGGGCTTCAACCCGGGGATCGGCTGGAAGGACCTGGCTGAGGCCGCCTTCGTGGTGTCCGCCGGAGCCCTCTGGGTGGCCACCAACACGGACATGACCATCCCGCAGGCCCGCGGAATGGCGCCCGGTAACGGAGCCCTGGTGGCAGCCGTCACAGCGGCGACCGGCCAGGCGCCCCTCGTCGCAGGGAAACCTGAGGCCCCGCTGTTCCATGCCGCGGCCAAACGGCTCGCTGCCGACCGGCCGCTGGTGGTGGGTGACAGGCTGGACACGGACATCCTCGGTGGCAACAACGCAGGCTTTGCCACGGTGGCGGTGCTGACCGGCGTCGACACCAAAAGCACGATCCTCGCGGCGCGGACTGCCGAGCGCCCGGACTACATCATCGGCGAACTCAGCGACCTGCACCGCCCGTACCCTGCCGTCAACAACACGGACGGGATCTATCGCTGCGGCGACGCCACGGCACATGCCGAGGGGGACACCGTCACCGTCCAAGGGCGCGAGGATGACCTCAACGCCTGGCGGGCTGCCTGTGCCGCATGGTGGGCCGCCGTACCGGAAGCCGCCGAGGCCCGGGCGCCCCAACTCGAATGGCGCACTCAGTAGGTCAGTAGACTGGTCCAATGACTGAGCTGAACGACGAGCACACCGGCGAACCAGCCCAGCCAACACCCAATTGGCCCGGGACCACGGCGCCAAAGGTCAGCGATCCGGAGATCGCGGCCATCGTTAAGGCCCTGGATGGCGTCGCGGACAGGCCGGTCGCAGATCACGAAGCTGTCTACGCAGAACTGCATGACGCCCTGCTTCAGGCCCTGAATGAAGACGCTCCCAACGGCGAAGGAGAGGCCTGAGCATGGCACGGCTGGACCAGACCCTGGTGGCCCGCGGCCTGGCGAGGTCGCGGACCCATGCTGCCACGCTGGTAGCCGAGGGCAAAGTGAGCTCGGCCGGACAGGTCCTTTCCAAGGCCTCCCTCCTAGTTCCGGAGGACAAGGACCTGGTCGTCGAGCATACCGACGAGGACAGCTACGTAAGCCGCGCCGGCCACAAACTCGCGGGAGCGCTGGATGCTTTCCCGGAAGTGATCGTTGAAGGCAAAAGGTGCCTGGACGCGGGCGCGTCCACCGGCGGCTTCACCGAAGTCCTCCTGCGGCGCGGCGCGGCACACGTGGTGGCGGTCGACGTCGGGCACGGCCAGCTGGTGCCGCAGCTCCGTGAGGATGCCCGCGTCGCCGTGCACGAAGGCATGAACGTGCGTTACATGGCGCCGGCGGACATCGGCGGCCAAGCCGAACTCACGGT
>JBDTQQ010000374.1:0-3519 GCA_039932075.1 Pseudarthrobacter sp.
GGATCCAGAACAGGGTGGCCTCCGGGGCCCCATTCGAGGCCCTCTGGCAGGGTGGCCCCCGCTAACTCCCCGCGCGCCCCCACCCCCCGGACGAGGGTGGAAGGTACGACGGCGGCCCGCACCCCGGGTGCCCCCATTCACCGTCTTGCTCCGCGGCCGACCGCACAGTGCGGCTACCGCGGGTCGGCCACCGTCCCCATAAACAGGGGCAGGCCGGTTTCAACGTGCACGATCTGGTAGTGGAAGGGCCGGTCGAAATCGATGGTCCGCTCGGGCCGCGGCGGGGCGCTGGTGGCCATTCCGTTGATCTGGGTTACCGCGGCCGCGATGGTGCCCTTTTCGGCGACCGTGATATTGGCAGCCTGGGCGGCCTGGGTGATCATCATCTGCGGCTGGATGTTGTTGAAATCCTCCGTGGTGTCGAGCATCTTCTGCAGGCCCAGCGACTCGAAGACCTTGCGCAGGTCAAAACTGCCCTTGTGGTCCCACCGCGGCAGCTGGATCTGTACTGACGCGGGCCGGGCAGTGTCAAAGGTGTCGGCGATTTCCCTGAGCTTCTCGGCGCCAAAGGCCGCAGAGGCGGGCCGGGCCGCGGAAGCGGAAGCGGCCATGTCCTCCGGCAGGACCAGCCGCATAACGAAGCCGTCGGCGTAGGGAAGGTCCACACCCTGCCAGCCGGCACCTTCCGCGTACTTCATTCTGAGTTCGTTATGCATGGTTGGCGGGTCGATTACCTCGCCCGCGGCTGTTGTGAAAGGCAGGTCGGAGGTGTTGTTCGGGTCGAAAGGTGCGCTCCAAGCGGAGGCAAAGTACAGGGAATTGAGCAGGCTGAACGTGTTGTCGGGGTCGTACTTTGCGGGGGCTTCCTTGATCCGGCCGCCGGTGTTCCGGTTCACCCAGGCATCAATGGCGGGCTTCGTTGCTCCCTCATCGCTGAAATCCACGGGATACACGCCGGTTCCATAGTGCCGTGCCAGAGTGTCCAGAAAGGACTTCCCGGTGGGCACGCCGTTGTCCACGAAGAGTCCGTTGGCGGTGTGCATGACCGGTTTTCGCGGCGGGTTGTCCTCATCCACTGAGCCGGGGTCGCCGTCGAACTTTTCGAGCGAGCGGAGAACCGAGTTCATGGCCTCATCGCGCTTCTCCGCGGGGAATTGCAGCACGCTGTCCATCTCGGCGGCCGCCCCGCCGGACGCTCCCGCCCGAAGCATGGTGAGGGCAATCAGGAGGCTCCCGGGCGAGGACACCACGTTTCCGCTGGAACCGTTGCCGCCGTCCCTCAGCAGCGCCTCTCCGAGGAGGAGGGAGGAAGCCCGGAAGGCGCGCAGTTCAGCAGCATAGGCCGCGCCGTCCACCGAAACCCGTTCGACGCCGTCGGCCGTCAGGAGTTCCGGCGGCGCCGGGGCCGGGCTCGGGGCCGCACACCCTGCCACCGCCAGCACCGCGCCGAACGCCATCATCCGCTGTAAACGAAACACTTCAGTTGCCTCCCCCGGCCCCAAGGGCGGGAATCCGCCTTCTCCAGTCAAGCAGCGACGGCGGCGCGAGACGATGCCGGCAGGGTCACGCTTTGCACTCATTTTGGTCTCGTGCGATGCGCGCGGCGCACCGGAGGCGCGGAGCTGCGGGCTTAGCGCCGGGGAATGTTCCGCAGGTTGCTCCTGGCCATGCTGACCGCCTCGCCCGCACCGCGGTTCAGCACCACTTTGGACATGGCCGTCGCGAATCCAAGCACCTGCGTGCCGGAGACCTTCGGCGGAAGCGAGAGCGCCTGCGGGTCAGTGATGAGCTCCACCAACGACGGGCCGGGGTGCGCGAAGGCTGCGCGGTACGCCCCTTCAATCCGCGCCGGATCGGTGACCCGCACGGCGTGGAAACCCAGGGCCCGGGCGACGCCGGCGTAATCGGCGTCGGGCACATCCACCCCGAAATCGGGCAGGCCGTCCACCAGCATTTCGAGCTTGACCATACCCAGCGTGGAGTTGTTGAAGACCACCACGTTGACCGGCAGTTTGTGCGCTGCCACCGTGATGAGCTCGCCCAACAGCATCGACAGCCCGCCGTCACCCGAGACCGAGACCACCTGACGCCCGGGATAGGCCAGCTGGGCGCCGATGGCGTGCGGCAGGGCGTTGGCCATGGAGCCGTGCAGGTAGGAGCCGATCAGCCGGCGGGTGCCGAGCGGGTTGATGTAGCGGGCTGTCCAGACATTGCACATGCCGGTGTCCGCGGTGAAAATGGCGTCCTCCGCTGCAACCTGGTCGAGAAGCGACGCCGCGTATTCGGGGTGGATGGGCTGTTTCGTCTCCACCTTGCGGGTGTAGGCACGGACGGATTTGTTCATCAGCCTGTGGTGCTTCTTCAGCATCTGGTCAAGGAACCGGCGGCTCTTTTTCGGCTGCACCTGCGGCATCAGCGCGGCGAGGGTGGGCAGCACGTCGCCGTGGACTGCGATGTCGACGTCGGTCCGGCGGCCCAGCCTGTGGGCTGCACGGTCCACCTGGGCGGTGCGGGTTTCCGGCAGGAACTGGTCGTAGGGAAAGTCGGTGCCCAACAGGATGAGCAGATCAGCGTCCTCAATCCCTTCGGCAGCGGCGCCGTAGCCCAGCAGGCCGGTCATTCCGATGTCGAAAGGGTTGTTGTACTGGACGAAGTCCTTGCCGCGGAGCGAGTGGCCGATCGGCGCGTTGATCAGTTCCGCGAGTGAGATCAATTCATCGTGGGCACCCTCCACGCCGGCCCCGGCGAAAATTGCCACTTTCCCGGCATCGTTGATGGCATCGGCCAGCTCCTGCACGCTCGCGGGGTCGGGCGTAAGTGTGGCGCGCCGGAACGTGGCCGGCAGCGGTGCTTCGGCTGCCGCTTCAAGTCCGGCGATATCGCCGGGAAGGGTGACGACGGCGACTCCCCCGATACCGACAGCGTGCTGGATGGCGCTGTGCATCACGCGCGGCGCCTGCTCGGCCGTGCTGACCAGTTCCGAGTAGACCGAGCATTCGTTGAAGAGCCGGTCCGGATGGGTTTCCTGAAAGTAGCTGCCTCCGATCTGCTTGCTGGGGATGTGCGAGGCGATGGCCAGCACGGGAGCCCCGGACCGGTTCGCGTCGTACAGGCCGTTGATCAGGTGGAGGTTACCGGGCCCGCAGGACCCCGCGCAGACCGCCAGTTTCCCCGTCAGCTGGGCTTCCGCCGCGGCCGCGAAGGCGGCGGCTTCCTCGTGCCGGACATGGACCCAGTCGATCCCGCCGTTACTCGAGCCGCCCGTTTGCCGGACGGCATCGACGATCGGGTTCAGACTGTCGCCCACAATCCCGTAGATCCGCTGCACCCCTGCAGCCTTGAGCTGTTCGATGAGCTGGGTGGCAAGTTCCTTGGCCATGGTGCACACTCCCGCGATCAGGTTGATGGGCTGACTGGTTGATGAGCTGACAGGGCCAATATAGTCCCCACCCAGATCGAAACGCTCTCTCACTTAACGCAGGAAAACCGGAAACGCTCTCTCACTTTCCTGAGGAAAGT
>JBDTQQ010000375.1:0-3514 GCA_039932075.1 Pseudarthrobacter sp.
CTCAGGGTGCGATGGCTGCTCAGGGTGCGATGGCTGCTCAGGGTGCGATGGCTGCTCAGGGTGCGGGGGCTGCTCGGGAAAGCCTTGGCTGGGGACATGATTCGTTGCTGAACGCAGGGCATCGAGAACGTCCTGAACGCCCGCATGGACCACGATCCGCGGCGGCTCACCGCCCTTGCTCGTCCCGGCCTGCACCGAACCCAACGCCAAGCGCGAAATCAACCCTAACGCATCCGCTCGCCGCTGCCCGGAAGTCCGCGGGTCTCGCACCGTGACCCGTCCGCCCTCAGCGGCCTCCTCCTCCACCGTCGGATCCGGAGGCGAGAAATGCTCAATCGCCCTGGCGAACCACGCCCCCGTCACCGGATCCAACTGGAACCGCCCCACCACCATCCCACCGGCATCGGTGCTATGGCTTAGCCTTCGCCGATCCACCTCGTCCGGGTCGAACCCGTCCTGCCCGTCGGGGTCCAACGCCTCCAGCAGGTGCCGAGCCAGATTGCGAGCCTGACTTGGATCCACTCCTTGCGACTGCTGAGCGAAGAACGCGTCCACCGCCGCACCCGCCAACACCTCACCCGCACCCTCCTCGGCTGCGTCCCCGCCGTCCTGGCCCTGCGCGTCCCCGCCGTCCTGGCCCTGCGCGTCCCCGCCGTCCTGGCCCTGCGCGTCGCCGCCGGCCTGGCCCTGCGCGTCGCCGCCGTCCTGGCCCTGCGCGTCCCCGCCGTCCTGGCTCTGCGCGTCCCCGCCATCCTGGCTCTGCGCGTCCCCGCCATCCTGGTTTTGCGCGTCCCCGCCATCCTGGTCCTGCGCATCTCCGCCGGAACTACTTGGCCCGGAAACGTCTGGCTCAGAACTGCTCGGGGCTGCGTTATCAGGATCGGAACTGCCTGGAGTGGAGCCGTTTGGTGCTGTTTCGCCAGGGACGGAACCATGCTGGTCGGGAAGTGTTTCTGGGTAACCAGTTTCGGGATCATCGGGGGCTGGCAGGGGCGCGGACAACACCCGCTTCGGGAGCTTTCGCACTGCCTTCAGCGCGACGTCCACATGCTCCCGCGAAACCCAGCCCGCCGCGAACGCTGCACCCATCAGGGGCAATCCACCGTGCGCCGGATCAGCATCACCAGCCAAAGCATGCGCCGCTCGCACATCGGCGGCCGCCTGCCCCGGCGTGCGCAACAACCCCGCCCGCAAGAACGTCGCCGCGACACATCCCGCCCGCGCACCCGGCACCGCACCTGGTCGCGAATCCAGATCCGCGACCAACGCCAACCACGCCGCCTCCAAGGACTGCAGCACCGCGAAACCCTCTCGCACCCCCTCCCGGCTGCACCCATCCGACCGCGACCACAACGCCGCCTCAGCCAACTCCGACACCGCCGAACGTACCGAGCCAAGCGCCCGCAGCACAGCATCGTCAACGACCCCGGCGCCGCTCGCGCCGGGGCTACCGATGCCCCCGCGCCCGTGACCCTCATCTCGATGCATACCCCAACCTTAACCGCCCCCACCGACAGTCTTTGGAGTTATCCACAGGCTAGAAGATCAATCTGCGCAACGTCTTTCAGCGATCATCAACCGATGGACCCAGTACAGCATCTACCTGCTGGGTGACCCACTGGTGGATGACACGCCGCTCATCAACTCGAGGAGGCGCGGACCGCAGAACCAGTACTCATCGTCTCTTGAGACCGACCGTTGGGAACACCAAGTCGGCATTGTCGGACCGGAATCTGTTGACTGGACCTCGTTCGGCTTCACCACTTCAGGTTCGAGGTTGCGCTGCCGCCTGGGCAGCGATGGACACCACCTTCGACGACCCTGATACGGACGTCTGCGGGAGAATCCTTGGTGATTGCCGGGGCCGACATGGCGACCGTTGTCGAGTTGGTGAACGAGACCAGGGCGACCAAGGCGGCCAGCACGAGCGAGACGAAGCGCAAGGTGCGGAACATGCGGGCCCTCGAATTCACGACCGGCGAAATCTCTATGGCATCGCCAGCCTGAAATACATCAGGCGCCGTTCGGACCCGTTACTGGTTTGCCCTCCGCCTGCGCTATTCGGATGGTTCGGAAGGAAACAGCTGGCTGGACCACGGCGTACACGACCAGCTCGGTGGGTGAGATCCCGAAGGCCCGGCCCAGTATCGGCAGCACGGCACTATCGGCGGCAAGGGCTCCACCAGGTTACTCCGGCCGCGAGGACAAGATCCACGTCGACCTTCAGGTGGGAGGCGTGACGGAAGGCGCTGAACGTGGTCGACAGCACGGGGCGGTGACCTGGGAAGGAGATCTATTCAGATACGCGAATTTGGCCGCCGGATAATGATCAGGGCCTAACATTCCAAACAATGAGAGAGAACCGGATATCTTCGTATTCTGCCCGGGTTATTTCGAGCCTGGCGATTCGGCCACCACTGGTTCCCACGCAGAGTATCTGCCCAGCGCTAGGATCTACCTTTCTAATCGCCAACGTTTGTACGGCTTCTATGCAATCGGCAGCGTCAGGTAGGTGTTCCCCTTCCCACTGCGCCAGCGGCCCGTTGCCAGCATAGAGAAGGTTCCCCAATGCGTCCTGGTTATCATAGAAAAGGTCACCCGCGTCTAAATTGTCAGCTGCCCCGGTAGCCGGGGAGGCTGGTTTCGTGTCCAAATCCACGCCGCCGCTGACCTGGCTTAGTAGGAACTTTCCTGACCAATACTTTGCGATCCTGGCACGCGGCTCGGCAGTTGGGATCGGCTCTGCCGTATCGGTTTGGCTCGGCTGCGCTGTACCGGTTTGGCTCGGCTGCGGAGCATCGGTGGGGCTCGGCCGTGCAGTATCGGTGGGGCTCGACCGTGCAGTATCGGTGGGGATCGGCCGTGCCGTATCGAGAGGAGCGGGCGCCGACCGGTTTCTTTCGGCGCTCAATTCCCCTCCAATGGTGAGCCCCACGCTTAGGACGAGCAGCGTCACTACCACGCTGGAAACTAACCGGGCACTGCCAGAGAAGTCCCACTTTTTCGCCGCAATTTCGACGGCGAGCCCCGAAGCAAGAGCCGCCAACACTGATAGCGTTGCACTGATGATCGTCATATTGCTAAACCCCTCGCTCGTTTAATGCCGAGGGTGGAACAGGCTGGCGTTGGTTTCTACGAGCAGGTTGTCAACGGCCACCGTCGGAGATTTCGCACCCAGAGGCCGTCCGCAGAGCTGGCAATCACCCGGCCAGAGACTGTCGCACAACTGACTCACACCAGCCGGGCCCAGCCTGTCAGCGATTGAGGAATCAACCAGAGCATTGGGACCGGCCATGGAGCTGCCACCTTCCGCGAACGGGTGAGAGGAGGCCTCGACGCCGCCACCGCGACTACCGTAACCCGCCCACGATCGGGACTGCCGGGGAGCGAAAGGCAAGCTCAACCGAGAGTGGCCTCTGCCAGCTCGATTTGGCGGTTCCAGTCGGCCTTGACCGCGCGCCACGCCTCGTCGTCGGCGCCGAGCCGCCAGTAGCCAGAGATGGAGAGGTTGCTC
>JBDTQQ010000376.1:0-3505 GCA_039932075.1 Pseudarthrobacter sp.
CTTCAGCTCGGCACCCAAGGGCCCGTAATCCCAGGCCGAACGCGAACCGCCGTAGATCTCACCGGCCTGGAACACGAAACCCCTCCGCTTGGAGAGGGAGATGACCTGGTCGAGAACGGACTTTGGTGCCATGGTGGAACTCCAATTTCTACAGGGCCGCTGGGTGCGGTCCGCGGTTATGTTGGCCCTGACGCACGGGTGTGCGATCCCGCTGGGGGCGGGCGGGCAGACGAAGGAAGCAGGGTGCAGGAAACAAGGTGCAGAGGACTGCGTGTCCTAGCCTACCGGCCGCTGCGCAGCGGCGGCACGCTACCGGCGGAATGCGCCGCGTGGCCAGGGAAGCGTGGCCACCATGATCGCGCCCAGTGTCAGTATGGTCCCCAGGATGGTGGGCAGCGCCACTACGGAGCCGGGTGCGGGGACCACGATGTCAAGGATCAGGGAACCCACCAGCTGGCCGGCAATCATGCCCAGACCCGTCACCAGGACGCCCAGGCCGCGGACCAGCACGGCGGCCAGCCCAATGAAGATACAGCCCATGGGGCCGCCGAGGTAATACCACCACTCCCCGGGCAGCGGATTCCCCGCACCCGCGACAGCGACTTTGATACCCCACACAACCCACAGGAGGAGGCCGCCGGCGACGAAGTTGACCAGCGTCGCCGCGATGGGCGTGCCGTAGTGGAGGGTTGCGGTCCCGTTCATGGCTTGCTGGAAACTCATCAGGAACCCCGCTGCCAGCGGCAGCATAAGTGGCAGCAGCAGCAACCCGACGTCTGCGGCGTTGCCGAAGCGCGGGGACACGGCCCAGGCCACGGCAATGATGGTCAGCACACTGCCGATGACGCGGACTCCCGTGACGCTGCGCTTCCCGCCCGGGCCGATCCCGAGCCGGTCCACGAGCAGGCCACTGAGTGTCTGTCCGGTCACGGTGGCCACGGTGAACAGGGCCACGCCGAGCAAGCCCACGGTAGTGGACTGGGCAAAGACGAAGAACGCACCAACGCCGCCGGCGAGGACGTAGTACCGGGGAAAGCTGCGCTTCCGGAGGGCCGGGATAATCCGCGCCAGGCCTGCCCTGCCCCTGGGCAGCAGCAGCGCGATGGCCCCGATCAGGATCAGGCCGGTGCTGAAGCTCACTACTGCTGCGGCGATGCCGTCATCCAAGCGGGCTCCGAGGGCACCGTTGATGCGACCCTGGACCGGAATGGCCAGCCCCGCGCCGACAGCCAGTGGAAGGCCGGCGAACAGCGGCAACCGTGGAGAGTGGGTCATTGAATTCACCTTACGTCAGGCATCATTGCTTGTATGAGCAACCAGGACATTGAAGAGATCCCCATCCGCGACAGCATGATCCGCCTTGGCCAACTGCTGAAGCTCGCCAGCCTGGTGGAAGACGGTGTGGAGGCTGCTGAGCTCATCAAAAACGGACTCGTTAAGGTCAACGGCGAAATCGATGAACGGCGCGGCCGCCAGCTTCACAATGGCGACACCGTCACTGTCAACGGACAGACCGTAAAGGTAGTTGCCCCGGAGGCCTGAAAGCCGGCGCCTAACGCGCTGGCGAGGCGGTGACCCCCCGGTGCGATGACAACGCCGCCTCCGGCACTGTGCCCCGGCCGCCGTCGTCCGCTACTCTTTCGGCACTTCCGTACGTTACTTGTTCAGCACTTCATGCGTCAGGAACTCGGAGACATGCCCGATCTCCTGCTGGTTGATGCCGTGCCACATGCCCGTGTAGAGGACCTTGGTCAGTTTGACGTGCCCCCGCACCCAGCCCATGGTGTATTCGACCTTGTCCGGAGTGATGACAGGGTCCTGCTGGTCGCGGCCCCAGAACAGCGGCACGGATCCGTCCAGTTCGCTGTCCTTGAAAGCGGGATCGCCGTCGGCGTCAATCACAAACCCGGAAAGCCCGACGACGGCGGCGTAGTCCGCAGGCCGGTACCGGAGCAGCGTGGTGGCCATGGCCATTCCCATGGAGAAGCCGAGCAGCGTGACCGACGAATGGTTGGCTTTGACGGAGTCGATCCAATCCTGCACGTAGCTGGCCGCTTTCTTAACGGCGTCCAGGGAGTAGTCGACCGACGCTGTCAGCGGGAACCACATAGCTCCCGGACCCGTAGCAAGCGGCGCCCTGACCGAAGCAACAACAAACTCCTGGGGCAGCATGTCCGCCAGGCTCAAGAGGTCCTGCTCGTTAGCCCCGTAGCCATGGAGCAGCACGAGTAACGGTCGGCCGGAGCGCTGGTCCTCGGGCCGGGACCACATAACAACAGGGGCAGGAAATACTTCGGCGTCAGTCATGGTTTCCATTCTTACAGTTACCCAGCGGTAACTACCTACGGTGGCGTAGCTTGAGAACGAAAGGGCAGGATAGGACCGTGACTGACGCACGAGCCATGCAGAACCATCCCACTGCGACACAAGCCCACCCTTGGAGCCGTTACGTAGCCATGGGCGACTCCTTCACCGAGGGCATCGGGGACCCTGAACCTTCAAGCCCCGGCGGGTACCGCGGCTGGGCGGACCGGGTGGCCGAGGAGCTGGGCCGCGGCCAGGATGACTTCGCCTACGCCAACCTGGCCGTCCGCGGCAGGCTCCTGCAGCAGATCGTGGACCAGCAGCTCGCTGCGTGCCTGGCACTCAAGCCGGACCTGGTCACGCTTTCCGCCGGCGGGAACGACCTCATCAGGCCCGGCGGTGACCCGGATGCCCTTGCTGAAAAGCTCGATTCGGTAGTCCAGATCCTTTCGATGGGCGGCGCCACGGTGGTGCTGTTCAACGGACCGGACACGGGTTCCTCGGTGCTGGGCCGGATCCGCAGCAAGGTGGCCATCTACAACGAGAACCTGCGCACCGTGGCCGCCCGCCACGACGCCGTCATCGCGGACATGTGGTCGCTGAAGCAGCTCAACGATCCTCAAATGTGGGACGTGGACCGGCTTCACTTTTCGCCGCTGGGCCACCACACCATCGCGGCCATGGTGCTCGATTCGCTCAACGTCAGCCACACGCTCGAACCCAGCATGCCGAAGCCATTGCCGCCTCGGACCTGGCGCGAAGCACGCAGCGGAGATCTCGTGTGGGCCCGCGAATACTTTGTCCCGTGGGTGGTACGGCGGCTGCGTAACCGCTCCTCCGGCGACGGGATTACGGCAAAGCGCCCGACGCCGGGACCCGTCTTCGGCCCCGGGGTCCCCCTGGGTTCCGGTGAAGGTCCGCTGGGCACCACCGAAGCCCGCCGCTAGCCGCGGGCGCAAGCGCCCGCGGTAGGGAACGGGTTCAGGGACTTAGGCTGCCCCGGGGCTTAAGCTGGAGGGACACATATGAGAGGCACTACACCGTGAACAGCATGTTTTTCTGGATCATCGTCCTGTCGTTCGTCGTACCGATGGCGATGCGGATGTACCGGAAGTCTGTCAACAAACGGAACCGGGGGCAGAGCTTTTCCGGTCGCTACCCCGAACAGTTCCCAGGCGGCGGGCAGTACCCAGGCAGCGAA
>JBDTQQ010000377.1:0-3503 GCA_039932075.1 Pseudarthrobacter sp.
CGCAGAGTCGGGGTGACAGGATTTGAACCTGCGACTTCCTGCTCCCAAAGCAGGTGCTCTAGCCAAGCTGAGCTACACCCCGTAAGTGCACAGGCAAGTCTACGGTCATTCCTGCCCTGATTGCACATTTGACACGTGGGGCATGAATTAGGTTTAGTTGTATCCGGCTTCAACAGCCAGCCCGAAGAACGCAGAACCCCGGCAAACCGGCGAATCTGCCTTTTCCGGGGACGTAGCTTAATGGTAAAGCCTCAGTCTTCCAAACTGATTACGCGGGTTCGATTCCCGTCGTCCCCTCCATGTAGGCAGGGCCCCCATGGGGGCCCTGCTTTTTTGTTGTCCCAAGCCGCTGCTGCTGAGCTTCTATTGCTGGCACACCGGGCACCAGTAAAGCTTGCGGCCAACCAGTTCTGTCATGGCCACCGGCGTGGCGCAGACCCTGCAGGGAAGCCCTTCCCGCTTGTAGACGTAATGCGCGTCGTCACCCGAGGGCAGCACAGCGCCCTCCTCCCAATACGCCGCCGGCGTGGTGATGATCCGCCCGTCCCGGACGCCGTCGGCCATCACTGCGGCAGTATCGTCCCACAACAGCCCGGCAGTGCTGCCGGATAAGGCGTTGCCGGGCAGCCACGGATCCAGCCGCTGGCGGAACAGCACTTCAGCCCGGTAGACATTTCCGACGCCGGCTATCACTTTCTGGTCCATCAGCAGCGCGGCGATGGGGGCCTTGCGTGCCTGCACTCCAGCGACGAACCGGGCCTTGTCCCCGGCCGAGTGACATAGCGGGTCGGGGCCGAGCCGGGCCAGGACCGCGCGTGCCTCGGCCTCGGTGATGGCGGCGCAGGTGGTAGCTCCGCGCAGGTCAGCCCAGCCGTGGGGGCTGACAAGCCGGACACGGACGGCCCCCCGCGGCTCAGGAGGGCCCGAGTACTCGCCGTTCCCGTCGTCCCCTAAGACTTCGCTCTCCCCGATCTTCCGCGGCGCGCCGATGCTTGACGCGCCACGGAACGTGGCATCACCGCCGAAGTCCCAGGCGCCGTAAAGCCCCAGGTGGACGTGCAACACCACGGCGTGGTCAAAATGGAGGAAGAGGTGCTTGCCGTGGGCCCGGGAGTCCGTCAGCACCTGGCCGTCCAAGAGGGCCGCGCCAGCGGCGAACCGGCCCTGCGGGCTACTCACGGACAATGCTTCGCCGGTAAACACATCGCCGAACTGTTGCGCCAGGCGGCGGACGGAGTGCCCCTCCGGCACTACTCGATGACCTCGCCGGTGGCCTCATAGGCCGCGATCTTGCCGATCCGGCGGACGTGCCGCTCGTCGTTGCTGAACGGCTCGGCGAGGAAGGCTTCGATCAGCTCAGTGGCTTCCTCCACCGTGTGCTGGCGGCCGCCGACGGCCACCACGTTGGCATCGTTGTGTTCCCGCGCCAGCGTCGCGGTGGAGTGGTTCCAAGCGAGGGCCGCGCGGACACCCTTGACTTTGTTGGCCGCGATCTGTTCGCCGTTGCCCGAGCCGCCCAGGACGATGCCCAGTGCATGAACGCCTGCCTGCTGGTCCGCCACTACGGCGAGCGCTGCGTTGATGCAGAAGGACGGGTAGTCATCCTGTGCGTCATACTCCTTGGGACCGTGGTCCACCACGTCGTAACCCTTGGCAGTGAGATGGCCGACCAGGTGGGCGCTGAGTTCCATGCCGGCGTGGTCGGTGGCGATGTGTACCCGTGGGAAGGCAGGGGAAGAAGTCACAGCAGTATCCGTTCGTTTTCGGGCCAGGGTCAGATCAACATCGACAAGGATACTAGGATCCAGGTTCGCCGGGCCCTGTACCGGAGCCACCACGCTGTGCCCGCGCGGCGACTCGCGTCAGAACTTCAGCAAGCCGGGCGGCCTTCGCGGGGCTGCCGCCGCTGACCGCCACGTTGTGTCCGTCAGTTTTGCGTACGACGACGGCGGGGCCGCTGCTGACCAGCATCGCGGCAGTGCCGCCGTGGTTCCGGTAGCCCCACCCGCCATAGTCGGCCGCGCGCACGTCCGCGGCACTGGCGGCAGAAATCGCTGCGGCGGGGACGTCCATGACCGGCAGCACGCCGGCCACCAGCACGCGCAGGCCCCGGCGGTCGGCCTTGACCCGGGCGAAGAGGAACGCGGCGGCCACCACGGCGACGGCCGCCACGAGTGCCCCAAGCCAAGGCACCGCCACGGCAATCAGGGCGGCCGGAAAGAGGCTGGCAACGGCGATCATGACAAACACGGAACTCCGGGCGTGCACCCAGAGCCGGTACGTGTCCCCTGCCAAATCAGGATCCAGCTCACGGGCGAGCGCAAGCTCGAGGGCGCGGTCATCCTCGGGCGACCATTGGTTGTCCGCCTTGAAAACAAACCCCATGATGACTCCAAGCGACAGGGCGGCGCCACTTCCAACCGCGAGTACTATCGCGTCCACGTGGGACTCGCGGGCATCGGCGAGCCCGGTCTGGCCTACCAGTCCCGCCGCCAGGACTGCGGTGATGAACAGGCTCAGGAACAGGCCGGCGCCCATCATGATCCGCCGCATCACAGTGGGCCGGGACAGGGGCACCGCCTGGGACAGCACCAGCCAGCCGGCGGCGATGATCAGCGCCGCGCCGCCCCACGCGTAAACACCGAACGGCGCAAAGTAGGCGCCGCCGTCGGCCGTCCAGCCGATCGCAACCGGGTTCGGAAGATCGGCACGCAGCAAAAAAGCGCTGAACACAAAAGCGCCGGCAAGGATCACCGGAAAGCCCACCGCGAAGCGAAGCGCCTTGGCATCCACCGAATCCCGGAACTTTCCCATGCTCTAACGCTACTCCCGCCAGCGGCCGTGACAGAATGACTTCACTTGTGCCCGAGCAGGCCACCGCCCGCCGGCAACCGAAACCTTCTGGAGGCCCCACTTGCCAGGTATGAACCTGACTCGCGCCGAAGCCCGCGAGCGTGCCGAAGTCATCAACGTTGACTCCTACGAGGTCGCCCTGGACCTCACCAGGGGCGGGCAGGTCTTCGGGACCACCACCACGGTGAAGTTCACAGCCGTGCCCGGCGCCTCCACCTTCATCGACGCCGTCACCCACACCGTGCACAGCGTTACGCTCAACGGGCGCGTGCTTGATCCGCAGTCTGTATCCGACGGTGTCCGCATCCAGCTGCCGGACCTGGCAGCGACCAACGAACTCACCGTGGTGGCGGACGCGCCCTACATGAACACCGGCGAAGGCCTGCACCGGTTCGTTGATCCGGTGGACAGCGAGGTATACCTGTACACCCAGTTCGAAGTCCCCGATTCGCGGCGCATGTTCGCGGTCTTCGAACAGCCGGACCTCAAGGGCACCTTCGCCTTCACCGTCACGGCGCCGTCGTACTGGGACGTCATCTCCAACTCCCCTACGCCGGCGCCGGTAGAAACCACTCCCGGGGACGGCGGCGCCGCCCGCTCCGTCTGGACGTTCGCCCCCACCCCGCGGCTCTCCTCTTACGTCACGGCAC
>JBDTQQ010000378.1:0-3502 GCA_039932075.1 Pseudarthrobacter sp.
GACGTCCGCGAAGGACACGAAGCCACCATGACATTCCACACCGGTGCACTCACCTGAAACACCCCCAAGAAGCCTCCATTAGTTACGTTGAGGTAACAGGTTACCAGATGTAACCATAGGGGTGTCGATCCCCACTTCAAGGAGACCATCATGACCAGCCCCACACCCATTGACGTTGCCACCGCCTACTTCGACGCCCTCAGCCGCGGGGAAGTCTCCGCCGCCATGGCACTGCTGAAGCCCGAAGCAATCTGGTACCAGCCCGGCGACAACCGGTTCTCCGGCACCCACCACGGCATTGACGCGATCGGCGCCCTCCTGGGCGGCATGATGGAGGCAAGCCAAGGCACCTTCGTGATCGCCGTCAACAGAACCATGATGGCCAACGGCCCCATCGTCGCTGTCCCCGTCCAGTTCTCCGGCACCCGGACCGGGGCCAGCATGGACATGCCAGGCATGGACCTGCTCACCGTCGAAGACGGGTCCATCACCGAAGTACGCCTCTTCTCCTCCAACCCCCACATCGAGGACACCTTCTGGGGATAGAAATAACCCAACACCGCACAAGGACCGCAGGCGACCACACGTCGGCGGTCCTTGCGTGTGCGGACCGGTTGAGATCGCCGGAGTCTCCGGAGGTTGTTCTCGGAGTGAGGAAACGCGCACCGCCCCGGCTTAACATCAAGCCGTAAGGCGGCTACTTCTAACTCTGCGGATTCATTCCTGGCAGCTAAGTCTGCACATGAGTCGTCTTCGCTGACTGCTCATGCACCTTTCCGTCCCGAGCGCCGTTTAGGGCGGGAGGGCCTCGAAGCGTCTGCGGTAGTCGGTGGGGGTTGTTGCGAATGCCGTCGCGAAGTTTTGTCGCATGGTGACCGTGCTGGTGAATCCGCTGGCGGCGGCTACCTGATCTATGGGGAGGGTGGTTTCTTCCAGCAGCCTTCGGGATTCGTCCAAGCGCCGGCTGCGCACCCATGACGCCGGCGTGGTGCCGGTGCTTCCCTGGAAATCGCGGATGAATGTCCGGCGGCTCATGTGTGCCTGGGAGGCCATCTGTTCGATGGTGAGCGGTTCCGAAAGATTGTTCAGGGCCCATTCGATGACGCGGGAGATGGGATCGTCGGTTTGCGGCGGGCGCATGGGGCGTTCGATGTATTGCGCCTGTCCGCCTTCCCTGTGGGGCGCCACAACGAGGGCACGTGAGACGGCGTTGGTGGCGGCGGCCCCAAGGTTTCTGCGTACCAGATGCAGGCAGGCATCGATTCCTGAAGCGGTACCTGCCGACGTTATGACGTCTCCGTGATCGATGTAAAGGACCGAGGCATCGATGTGGACCGCTGGGCGGCGTCCGGCCAGGGTATTGACGGACTTCCAGTGGGTCACGGCCGACCGATGATCGAGGAGGCCGGTATCGGCCACGGCCAGTGCACCCAGGCACAGTCCCATAATCGTGGCCCCGCTCCGGTGTGCCTTTACGAGGAGCGCCTGCAGGTCACCGCCCGCTGTTCTGTCGTCGTCGAACCACGACGGGACAACAATAACGTCAGCTCCAATCGCAGCCTCCGGCCCGGAGATGCCGCCGAGTTGATAGCCCTCCGCCGTACGTAAGGACTCCACGCCATCTGAAAACAACTCAGTGGACCATCCGTGCCCCTGCCTTTTGACCTCCTCAAAAACCATCTGTGGCACCGCGAGGTGGAACATGGGCACACCGTCGAAGGCGTAAATGGCGATCTTCATGCGTCTCCATGGATAGATGGGTTTTAGCGGCTCAGCTTCGCCGCGAAGGGTCAAATTGGTCCGCCGGACACCAAAAAACACATTGGCTCAAATCCATCGTAAAGCAGCATTCATGCCACTGGTGACTTTTCTGCCGCGCCGGAAGAATTAAGTTCGGCAGTCCTGCCCAACGCCATCCATCGAGGAGAACAGATCACCATGACCACGCCCCGCCGCGCACTCATCATTGTCGATATCCAGCAGCAGTACTTCAGTGGTCCGCTGGAGATCCAGTACCCCACCCACGCAGAGTCACTCCCTAAAATCGCGCACGTCATTGACGCGGCTACGGCGGCCGGGATACCGGTGGTGGCTGTCCAGCACAGCGCAGGAGAAGGTGCGCCCGTTTTCGATCCGGGCACCCCGGCTTTCGCCCTGCATCCGGAGGTGGAGCAGCGCAAAGCCGACTCCTGGAAGTTGCTTACCAAGCAGTATAGTTCGGTCTATGCGGGCACGGACCTGGCTGAGTGGCTTCGCGGTCGGGAGGTAGACACTGTCACCCTGGTGGGCTACATGACCAACAATTGCATTCTCGCCTCCGCAGCGGAAGCAGAGTTCCTGGGCTTTAGCACAGAGGTCATCTCGGATGCGACCGGGGCCATCAACATCGCCAACGAAGCAGGCTTCGCTGACGCCAAAACCGTGCATGAAACACTGATGGCCCTGCTGAATTCGAACTGGGCGCGCGTCTCCACCGCTGAGGCCTGGACCGCAGCGCTGAGCTCAGGCGAGCCAACCACCGGCAGTGACCTTGGCAGCTCCGCCACCGCAGGCACCAAACAGGCAAACCAGGCCTAAAGCGCCTCAACCGGAGCCTCAGCCATGGCGCCGCAGGCTCCGGCCAGGGCCCGCCTCCAGTCAAGGGAGAAAACAGGGACCTCCATAACCAACTCCGTGCACAGGCACGGGGTTCCAAGGCCCGCACCGCAGCGACGGAGATGCTGATCCAGGGCTACGGCGGCAAATTCGCCACCATTGGCCAGCCACGGATCCGACCGCGCATGTTCAACGCCCACGCAGCCGTGAACTTTTCCGCGCTCACCACGGACGCAGCATCCCTCCCTGCTGACGAGGAGAAATACCTGATGATCGTCGCTTCGATCGCCGGTGCCGAGCAGGTATCTCTCGGGCCCGCGCTTCGTGGGCTGCGGCACTAGGAAATCGGCCTCCTCATCGAAGCCATCCACCACATTTCAACGCCGTAACACGGCCACCGCACGACACCTCGAATTCAGGTATGCCCGGCCCTTCCTGCCCCGGGACCAGCGCGCTCCGGCCATCGCAGAGCCACCGCGGCAGCGTCCACAACCGCGATTGGTTGTGCTTGGTTCACCGCGGCCACACCCCGCCGCATGGCGTCATCAGGCGAATTTCCAACAAGGAGTTTGTATGCAGTTCGGAAAAATCTCCGGCACAGCACCATTTGCACTGTCCGTATTGTCCGCTGGCGGCACCGGTGTGGGGACCACCGCCGCCGACGGTCTCGCGGGCACGATTTCCCTCGCACGAACAGCGGACCGGCGGGGGTATCATCGCTTCTGGATGTCCGAGCACCACGGAATGGGGGCGACGTCGGTTTCTTCGCCAGCACTCATGATCGCCCGCCTTATCGCGGAGACGGCGCACATCCGCCTTGGGGCCGGAGGGGTGATGCTACCGAACCACGCCCCCTTGTTAATTGCCGAGCAGTTCGGGATGCTGGACGCCCTGGCACCGGGCCGGA
>JBDTQQ010000379.1:0-3501 GCA_039932075.1 Pseudarthrobacter sp.
GTTTGGGCTGCTGCTGGCCGGGTCCGCCGCAGGCTTGACGCAGTTCCGGCTTGAGGAGGCCGCCCGGGCAGGTGCGAGGGCCCTGGCCCGGGGCGAAGACTCCGCCGCAGTTAACGGGATTGTCCGCCGGCTCGCTGGCGAGTCGGCAACGTCGGCCGTGGAATCCGACGGCGATTGGCTCGCCGTCACAGTCTCCGGAAGGGTCGCTGGAGCTGTCGGTTCGCTGGTTCCGTGGACCCTCACCGCCCGTGCCTGGGCGCGCGGAGAGTCGTCCGATTCGCCGGCCGTGGCGCTGCTGCGCGGGCTGCCCGAGGTCCGAAGTTCAGGCCGCGCGGCATGAGCCACTTCCCGCGGCGCGGCTCAGAACTCGGTTCGGGTACTGTCCTGGCCATGGCCCTCGGACTGGTAGTCATCATGGCGACTGCCGTGATCGTACTGCTGTCGCAATCCGCCCTGACCGCGTACCGGGCCGCCGCCGCCGCTGACCTTGCCGCACTGGCGGCTGCGGATGCCGCCCGGGGAATCACAGCCGGCGCGCCGTGCTCCGTCGCCGAAGCGGTTGCGCGCCGGAACGGCGCACGGATGCTGAGCTGTTCGGAGGGCGCAGGCAGCACAGTACTCGTCCGTACCGAGCTCAGCGCGGGGAATTCGCTCGGGGCGGCGACCGGACAGGCCCGGGCCGGCCCTCCCCAAGACCCTGCTGCCATCCCCTACCCGTAGGGGCCGGTCGCCGGCCCACACCGCTGGCGTTGCCTGCTTGGCAGGCCGTTCAGGACTGGATTGTGGTGGCCGGGCGATCCGCGCGGCCGACCGTCGACCCGTCCAGCTCCGGCACCCCGGCCTCATGCTGGCCGGCACCCATCCTTTCGGTGGCGTCCTTGAGCAGCACCTCGATGAGGGTGACTGCGGCGTCCTTGTCCAGGGGGTTGTTCTTGTTGCCGCACTTGGGCGACTGCACGCAGGACGGGCAGCCGGATTCGCATTCGCAGGCCTTGATCGCATCGCGGGTGGCGCACAGCCAGACGCGGGCCTTGTCATAGCCGCGTTCGGCGAACCCCGCACCGCCGGGATGACCGTCGTACACGAAGATGGTCGGCACGCCGGTATCGGCGTGGATGGCCGTGGATACCCCGCCGATGTCCCACCGGTCGCTGGATGCCACCAGGGGCAGCAGACCGATGGCAGCGTGTTCGGCCGCGTGCAGGGCGCCTGGGAACTGCGCCTCAATCAGGCCGGCGCCCGTCAGCGACCGGTTGTCCACCACGAACCAGACGGCCTTGGTGAACAGGTCCCTGGCTCCCAGTTGCAGCGGTTCTTCACCAAGAATCTCGTTCGAGATCAATGCCTTGCGTTGGAAGGAGACCACCTGTGTTGTCACTTTCACATCCCCGAAATGCACGGCGACGTCGCCCCACTGGGTGGTGCGGTGTGTTTCCAGCACTTCGATCTGGGTCACGTCCCGGGCGGTGGTGTAGTAATCCGGGTTGGCCCGGCGCACCACCACGCAGTGGTCGTCCTCGTTCAGGTCCTCCACGACGTAACTATCGCCCTGATGGACATAAATGGCGCCGGTGTGGGCCTGATAATGCGTCTGGGGCGAATCCATGGTGCCCAGCAGGGAGCCGGTGTCCGCGTCCACGATGCTCACCGGGCCGCCGCCGTCGGCCCTCAGGTTCACCATGGCGGCGGCGCTTTGCGGGTGCGTCCAGAACCATCCGGCGGGACGTTTGCGCAGATAGCCCTGAGCCACCAGCTGGCCCAGCAGTCCCTCGGCCGTTCCGCCGAACAGCCCAAGTTCCGCAGGCCCCAGCGGAAGTTCCGCGGCGGCGGCGCACAGGTGCGGGCCCAGCACATACGGGTTGGAGGGGTCGAAGACGGTGGCCTCCACGGAGATATCGAAGATCGCCTCGGGATGGTTCACCAGGTACGTGTCCAGCGGGTCATCGCTCGCCACGAAGGCGGCGATGGCGTCCTGGCCCGCCCGCCCTGCCCGGCCGATCTGCTGAAACAACGACGCGCGGGTGCCCGGCCAGCCGGCCACGAGCACCGCGTCGAGCCCGGAGATGTCGATGCCGAGCTCCAGCGCGGAAGTGCTGGACACGCCGAGCAGCTCTCCGGAGCGCAGCGACTTTTCCAGGGCCCGCCGCTCCTCCGGCAGGTAGCCTGAGCGGTAGGCAGCCACGCGTTGGGGCAGGCTGGGGTCCACTTCGTCCAGGAGCCGCTTGGTGATGGAGGAAATCGTCTCGGCCCCACGGCGGGACTTGATGAAGGCAATGGTCCGTACCCGGGAGGATACAAGATTGGCCAGCAGCTCCGCAGTTTCGGCCACGGCAGTCCGGCGCTCCTTGGCGCCGTTCTCGCCCCGGACCTCGGTCAGCGCGGGCTCCCAGAATGCGACCGTGGTGGAGCCGTGCGGCGAGGCATCCTCGGATACGGAACGGACCGGCGCACCGATGAGCCGGCCAAAGGAGGTCCCTGGCTCGGACGCGGTGGCAGACGCGGCGATAAACACGGGCCCGGGATGGGAGGCACCCGGGCTGTAGTACGCACAAATCCGGCGAAGACGGCGCATCAGGTTCGCCACATGGGATCCGAAAACGCCGCGGTAACTGTGGGCCTCGTCCACGATCACGTAGCGCAGCCGTCGGAAGAACCTGGCCCACCAGGCATGGTTGGGGAGGATCCCGAAGTGCAGCATGTCAGGGTTGGCCAGGATGAAGTTCGCGTGGTCCCGGATCCAGCGCCGGGACGCCGGGTCGGTGTCGCCGTCGTAGGTTTCGGCCCGGACGGTGGGCAGTTTGAGGGCGCGGATGGCGGCCAGCTGGTCCGCCGCCAGGGCTTTGGTCGGGGACAGGTAGAGGGTCACGGCGCCGTCGTCGTGGATCTTGCCGGGATCGGCAAGGACCCGCAGTTCTGAACGGTGGATCGCATCCAGTGCCGGCAGCTGGTAGGCCAGTGACTTGCCGGAGGCGGTTCCGGTGGCGATCACCACGTTTTCTCCGGCGTGGGCCAGTTCGGCGGCCTGGATCTGGTGGCGGTACGGCTCGTGGATGCCCAGCGAGCCGTAGGCGTTCACCAGATCGGGGTGGGCCCATTCCGGCCACGGCACGTGAAAGGCCTCGCGGGCGGGGATTGTGCGCACATGACGCAGTTGTTCCGGGTCCAGGCCGCGGCCCAGCAACGGAATCAGGGATTCATGTGGGTTCACTTCTCCATTGTTCCACCCGGCCCCAAACCACCCGGCCCCAGACCCCGCCATGCAGCCTGGCCCAACAGCAGCCCGGTGCAAAATCCGTCAACCCACCGACAGGTCTAGGCCTTCATCCGAGGCCGACAGCATCACCACATGGCACACCGTGCTCCATCCCAGGTGGGAGTACAGCTTCTGTCCGTCCAGCGAGGCCAGCAGCAGCCCGGCTTCGACGTCGTGCTCGAAAGCCTGTGCAGCCAGTGCCTTCATGATGAAGCTGCCCAGCCCGCGGCGCTGATACTTCGGCTCCG
>JBDTQQ010000380.1:0-3493 GCA_039932075.1 Pseudarthrobacter sp.
TGAGGCCCTGTTCAGGATCACCGTCTTTCGCCCCGCACAGCGCTCTGAGTAACGACTTGGCCACATTCCAGGCCCCCCTTCCGGGCCACCTGCCGTGCGGCTTTAACGCGGTCTAGGATAAATAGACAGCTACCGGATGGTCAAGGGGGACAGAATGTTTGAATGGCTCGGAGAAAACTGGTGGGCCCTGTGGCTCACAGCTTTCCTCGCGTTCGCAGTGATCGAGATGATCACCCTTGACCTGTTCTTTATTATGCTCGGCGGCGGAACGCTCGCTGCCATCGTTGCGGATTTTGCCGGCGCTGACCTGTGGCTTCAGATAGTGGTCTTCTGTGTGGTGTCCCTCCTGATGATTGCCTTCGTCCGCCCCGTCGCCCTCAGCCACCTCAAGAAGGGCCCCGCTGAACAGCGGACCAATGTGGACCGGCTGATCGGCGAGCAAGCGCTTGTGATGGAAGCAGTCAGCTCCACCGGAGGCCTCGTCAAAATCGGCGGCGATGTGTGGAGCGCCCGCTCTGCTGGCGTTGTACTGCCAGCCGGACAAAAGGCCGTGGTCTCGGCCATCGACGGCGCCACGGCCGTGGTATCCGCACCGCAGGAGCAAACTGACCCGTCGTAGTTTTGGCGTCACTAACAGTGTTGGATACAGCCCAATAATTGGGGATAGGGAGATGTATGGATAACGCAGGAGGAGTCGCCTTGGCCATTGTGCTGGCGGTCCTGATCGTGTTCGTGATAATTGTTCTGGTCCGTTCGGTGCGGATCATTCCGCAGGCGAGGGCCGGCGTCGTTGAACGCCTTGGCAAATACCAACGCACCCTCAACCCTGGACTTACTATCCTGATCCCGTTTGTGGACCGGCTCCTGCCGCTCCTCGACCTCAGGGAACAGGTGGTCTCCTTCCCGCCGCAACCGGTTATCACGGAAGATAACCTGGTGGTCTCCATCGACACCGTGGTCTACTTCCAGGTCACAGATCCGCGTGCGGCAACTTACGAAATCGCTAACTACATCCAGGCAGTGGAACAGCTCACCACCACCACCCTGCGTAACGTCGTTGGTGGGTTGAACCTCGAAGAGGCCCTTACTTCCCGCGACCAGATCAACGGTCAACTGCGCGGCGTCCTGGACGAGGCCACCGGCCGGTGGGGAATCCGCGTCTCGCGCGTCGAGCTGAAAGCTATCGATCCGCCCCACTCGATTCAGGACTCGATGGAGAAGCAGATGCGGGCCGAACGCGACCGCCGCGCTGCGATTCTCACCGCGGAAGGCACCAAGCAGTCAGCCATCCTGACGGCCGAAGGCCAGCGACAGGCATCGATCCTCGCAGCTGAAGGTGACGCCAAGGCCGCCATTCTCCGTGCCGACGGTGAGGCGCAGGCCATCCAGAAGGTCTTCGACGCCATCCACAAGGGGAACCCCGACCAGAAGCTGCTCGCCTACCAGTACCTGCAGACACTCCCCAAGCTTGCGGAAGGGTCCTCCAACAAGCTGTGGATCATTCCCAGCGAAGTCGGGGAAGCACTGAAGGGTATTGGCAACGCGCTCGGCGGTACCAATCCTGATCCGCGCTCCGGCGGCGGACTCTTCGACGAGGAACCCGCGAAGCAACCCTGAGCCTGACTCGGAACGTTGCCGGCATGGGCCGTGCCGCCGTGGAGGCGGTGCGGCCTTTGCCCGTTGTTCCAGGGCTTCCTCTCTACGTTTGGTGGCAGGGACACCTACCGGTATAATTGAGTGTTTGTCCGGCCGGACCAGATCCGCTGGAACAAGAATGCTTCGCAATGCGTTGAATCTAAAGATGCAGCACAGTGCACACAGTAGTCCGGGGCGGTCATATTGCACCGGCTTGCGTGGGGCCCTTGCTCCGCCAACCGACCAGAGGGAGAAAACATGAGCGATCGCAGCCTGCGGGGTATGCGCCTTGGCGCGCAGAGCATGGAGACCGAGTCCGGCGTCGAGCCGGCCCCGCGTCAGCGTGTGGAATACCGGTGCGAGGACGGCGAACAGGTTTTTGTGACGTTCTCTTCAGAGGCTGAAATTCCTCCTGTGTGGGTTTCCAAGACCGGCAAAGAAGCGCTCCTGGTAGACGGCGAACGTCCCGATACCAGCAACGAAAAGGCCGTCCGTACTCACTGGGACATGCTCCTGGAAAGGCGTTCGCTCCCGGAGCTTGAGCAGATTCTCGAGGACCGGCTGACCATCCTGCGCGAACGCCGCGGTGAGCGGCGCAGCGCCTGACCCACTGGCGGTCACAGCCTCTTTGACTGAGGCACACTGAATTAGCTGGAAAGGGCCGGCCCTTTCTGTTGCCGCCGAAAGGAAAGGGGCTAGCTCTGAGCCGGCTCGTTCTTGCCTCTAAGCTTATTCCAGCGTGCCTGCAGACCCCACCGGGTCACGTTGATCATGGCCTCAACCACAATGTTGCCGCTCATTTTGGAAGCGCCCAGCTCGCGTTCGACGAACGTAATGGGCCGCTCCTCGATTCTGAGGCCCATTTTTGCAACCCGCCATGCCAGGTCCACCTGGAAGCCATAACCCACCGAATCGACCTGGTCGAGGTTGAGTTTTTCCAAGGTGGACCTCCGGAAGGCCCGGTAACCACCGGTGACGTCCTTGATCTTCAGGCCCAGCATCAGCCGGGCGTACGTGCTGCCAATGCGTGAAATCGCCTGCCGGTACAGCGGCCAGTTGACCACGCTGCCACCCGGGACCCAGCGGGAACCCATGGCAAGGTCGGCTCCCTGTTCAACGGCTTCCAGCAATTGGGGCAGCTGTTCAGGCTGGTGGGAACCGTCAGCATCCATTTCCACCAGGACCTCGTAGCCGGCCTCAAGGCCCCACTTGAACCCGGCAATGTAGGCAGCGCCGAGGCCTTCCTTGCCCTTGCGGTGAAGGACGTGAACCTGTGCGTCCTCGGCAGCGATGCTGTCCGCCAGCTGCCCGGTACCGTCCGGGCTGTTGTCATCCACCACCAGTACGTCCGAGGCGGGTACGGCTGCCCGCAGGCGCTGGAGGGTTTTGGGCAGCGATTCCAGCTCGTTGTAGGTCGGAATAATGGTAAGGACGCGCACAAAGGGCCTTTCCTGGACGGGAGCGGTCGGAGCACCTGATCATCAGCTGAGTCGCTGGCTGGCAGGCGCAACTACCCATTATAGGGCGCTGACCTGCGCATCGGATCAGGAACGCAGCGCCGTACTGGAAAAGAGCTCCTGGCCGTCCCGGACGGTCTGCAGGCAAAGCGGGTCGGTGCCAGTGTCCAGCGCCGGAAGCAGGGGCGTGCGTGCGCGCGGATCCGTACTCCAGGACTGCACCCGTCCGTCCGCCACCTGGACCATCAGTTCCTCCACGTCCCAGACGGCGAAACTGGCCGGAGCGCCGGGAACCAGCTGGCCAGCCATGGGGTTGTGGTACCTCGCTGCACGCCAGCCAGCCCTGGTGTGGCCCAGAAACGCAGCGCGTGCCGAGATCCGTTCGTCGTGGTTGTGGTGTT
>JBDTQQ010000381.1:0-3491 GCA_039932075.1 Pseudarthrobacter sp.
GCCGAAACCAACCTTGCGGGCTTCTTCGGCGCCGATCTCAACGTAGCCGAGCGCGTTGCCCGGAACGATGATGATGCGTCCCTTGTCATCCTTGAGGCGGAGCTCGGTGCCCTTGGTGATGGCTTCTTCAACGACCGTAGCTACAGCGTCAGCATCCTGTGCTGATTCGAGTACGATTTCGCGGCCAATGTTCTGAATGCCGATCTTAATTTCCAAAAGGGGGCCTCCCAGCCAATCAAAGTTTCTTCGGGTCTCTTATTTGTAGTCTAGGACTCTTTGGGGAAGCGTGAGATTCCGCGCCAAGCTAAACGGTAAATGAGGTCGCTGGCCACATCGAGGTCCAGGTCCCCGTCCGTTTCGAGCCAGTAGCGCGCGCTGACCTGCGCCATCCCGGCCAGTCCGCGTCCCAGCAGCTGCGCCTCCAGGTGGGGAAGTTTGGTGTCCTCTGCGATAACGCGGGCGACGGCGTCCGCGAAGGTCTTGTTGAACGTCTCCAGCCGGGAGCTGACGTCGGGGTCATTGATAAGGTCCGATTCGAAGACCAGGCGGTGGGCTTGGTCATCGCTTGCGATAAAGCGGTAGTAGGCCCGCATCACTGCCTGCACACGTTCGTCATTGTCCGTGGTGGAGTTGAGGGCGCCCAGCATCAGGTCCGTCAGGGAGGTCAGGTGGGTATCCAGCAACGCAAGGTAGAGCTCGCGTTTGGACGGAAAGTGCTGATACAGCACCGGCTTACTCACATGGGCTGTTTCGGCGATCTCATCCATGGCGGCGCCATGGTAACCGTTGGCTACAAAGACCTCCTGGGCAGCCGCGAGGAGCTGCGCCCGGCGCTCATCCCGGGGAAGCCGCGCGGACCGTTGGCCCGCAGCACGTTGAGGTACTGGCGGTTCCCCACCAGACGCCTGGTCGGCCTGTGCTTCATGCGCCACAGTGTCCCTACTTTCCCTTGCCGTTACTTACACAATACTGCGGGGTAATATGACCGGGCGGCATCTTCGGGCATACATTGAACTTATGGCTTCGACTTTGACCGCAAATGATTCCTCTGTATCGCTTAAGCCGTTGGTGGAGCCCGCCGCCGATCTGACGCCAGCCGAGGTGGAACGGTACTCGCGGCACCTGATCATTCCGGAAATCGGCGCCGTGGGGCAGCGACGGCTGAAGAACGCCAAAGTGCTGGTGATCGGTGCCGGAGGATTGGGCTCGCCCGCCCTGCTGTACCTGGCAGCCGCCGGGGTGGGGACCTTGGGAATCATCGACGACGACGCCGTTGACCTGAGCAACCTGCAGCGGCAGGTGATCCACGGCGTGGCTGATGTGGGACGGCCGAAGATCGAATCCGCCCGGGATGCCGTCGCGGCGCTGAACCCGCTCGTGGACGTCCGGCTCCATAACGTCCGGCTCGACGCATCCAACGCGCTGGAGCTGTTCGCGGACTACGATCTGATCCTGGACGGCGCCGACAACTTCGCCACCCGCTACCTGGTTAACGACGCCGCCGCCATTCTTGGCAAACCCTACGTCTGGGGGTCGATCTTCCGCTTCGACGGCCAGGTCAGTGTGTTCTGGGAGAAGCATGGCCCAACGTACCGCGATCTTTACCCTGAGGCCCCGCCGGCCGGATCCGTGCCCTCCTGCGGTGAGGGCGGCGTCTTTGGCATGCTCTGCGCTGCCGTGGGCTCACTCATGGTGACGGAGGCAGTCAAGCTGATTACCGGCGTCGGGCGTTCACTGCTTGGCCGGGTGGCGCTCTTCGATGCGCTCGGCGGCAGCTGGCGCGAGATCCGCGTGTCCAAGGATCCGGCCGCCGAGCCCATTACGGAGCTGACCGACTATGAGGCCTTCTGCGGCATCACTCCCGCCGTTTCCGCCGACACGGAGCACACGGTTACGGCAACCCAGCTGGCCACCATGCTGGCTTCGCGCAAGGCCGGCCTGAAGGACTTCGAGTTGGTGGACGTCAGGGAGACCGGCGAACACGACATCGTGAGCATCGACGGCTCCACGCTGATTCCGCAGGGCAGGATTCTGGCCGGCGAAGCCTGGGCGGAACTGCCGACGGACAAGGACATTGTGTTCCACTGCAAGGCGGGGACCCGGTCAGCCAACGTCCTGGAAGCTGCGCGGAAGGCCGGGTACCAGCGGGTCAGCCACCTCGACGGCGGGATCCTGGCCTGGGTGCGGGACGTGGAGCCGGAAAAGCCTGTGTACTAGGCGGCTCCCCGTCCCCAACGCTCTCTCACTTAATGTGCTCAAAACGACGACGCTCTCTCACTCTCTTGAAGAAAGTGAGAGAGCGTTGCCCGAAAACCGCCGTTAAGTGAGAGAGCGTTGGGCGGTCAGGCGGGGTGGGTCAGGCGGTTGCGGTGCCCCGCTGGTTGGTCTCCGCGTGGTCCACGGGGCACTCGGCCTGGGCCGCTGCGGCGGGCTGCTCCACGGTGATGCCGTAGAGGGTTTCGAGTGCCGACACGTAGTCGTCCTGCTGGCCGTTGGCGGCCAGCTCACGGGCACGGACGGTGGGGATGTGCAGCAGCTGCTTGACCATCCGGCGGAGGGCGAATTCCACTTCCTCGGCCGCCGCGGTGCAACCATGGCGGGCGCGCACCTTCTCCATCTCGGTATCGAGCACATTCATGGTGTGGCGGCGCAGTGCAACGATCGCGGAATCCACCGACCGTGCCTCACGCTCCTGCTCGAAGGCGCTGGCAGCACCGGCGACAATGGTGCTGGCCTGCGACAACGACTCGGTCTGTTCCTGCGGGGCGGCAAGCCGGACAGACTCAAGCGTCAGCAGTTCCACGCAGTCGAGCTCGCCGACCGCCGGGTCGAAGTCATGGGTGAGCGCCAGATCGATGGCGATCAGCGGTTGCGGTGAGCTCGCCCGCACCCGGGCGAGCTCGGACGCTTCGACGCGCGCGTCCGAGCCGCTGCAGCCGATCATGACGTCGGCCGCGGCGACTGCGGCGGGAAGGGTGTCGCTGTCCAGGGCCGTGCCCCCGCGGGTGGCGACGAAGCCGGCCGCACGGCCGGAGGAGGAGTAAACGGAGACATCCGTGCAGCCGCGCTCACGCAGCAGCGCCATCGTGGCTCCGGCATAGGCGCCGGTGCCGAAGACGACGGCTTTCTTGGTGGACCAGTCGGGGTCCTCGGACAGGTCGGTGGCGAGGTCGAGGGCCACGGACACGACCGACAGGCCGCGGGCGCCGAGCGCCGTCTGTGCGCCGACATCCTTGGCGGTCTTGGAGGCCGCCTGGAACAGCCGCACCAGCCCCGAACTTGCCGTGCCTTCGGCCTGGGCGGTGATCAGGGCACGGCGGACCTGTCCGGCGATTTCGCGTTCGCCCACGACGGCCGAATCCAGTCCGGAACTGACCGAGAAAAGATGCCGGCTGACCTCAGGGCCCGTACGGGTGCTGAAGGAGCTGGAGACGAGCTGGCCGTTCAGGCCGCTGGCCCCGCTGATCCGGGAGATGAGGGCCGCCCGGGCG
>JBDTQQ010000382.1:0-3470 GCA_039932075.1 Pseudarthrobacter sp.
CCGCGATTTCGCCGGCTTCCTTGGTGGCCTGGCGCTCGGCGTCGTTGAAGTACGCCGGAACGGTGATCACGGCGTCGGTGACCTTCTCGCCGAGGTAGGACTCGGCGTCGTTCTTGAGCTTCATCAGGATACGGGCGGAGATTTCCTGCGCCGTGTACTTCTTGTCGTCCACCGCGACGTTCCAGTCGGTGCCCATGTGGCGCTTGACCGAAGCAATGGTGCGGTCAATGTTGTTGACGGCCTGGCGCTTGGCGATCTCGCCAACCAGCACTTCGCCGGACTTGGAGAATGCAACAACCGACGGCGTGGTGCGCCCGCCCTCGGCGTTGGCAATAACGGTGGGCTCGCCACCTTCGAGAACGGAGACGACGGAGTTGGTGGTTCCGAGGTCGATACCTACTGCACGTGACATGTGTTGCTTCCTTCTTTCCTTGGAAACTTGCTGGCGCCCACTCATTGAGCGTTCTGCACTCAACTTTACTCAGGGCGCGACCGATGTCAATCCAAAGTTGAGCGCAGTACGCTCAACTTTGGATTTTGCGTGGCAGTCGAATCGGCAAACCTTCCGGAATTGCGGGCCCGTGGGAGGGAGAGGCCCCCGGGAAGGAAGCCCGTTCGCTGTGCGTGAACGGGCTGCCAAAGCTTAGGAATCCAGGACGGGAAACTTAGGATTTTCTGTCCTCGTCCTCCTCAACCCCGCGGGCAGTTTCTACGCCGCGGGCTGTCTCTTTGCCACGGGCGGTTCCCACCGTGCCGGCATCGCCGTAATCCCCTTCCGGGTAGTCACCCTCCTCAGGCTGCTCTTCGGCGCCTCCCACCACGCCGGCATCACCGTAGTTGCCCTTCGCATAGTCGCCCTCCTCAGGCTGTTCTTCAGCGCCGCCCACCACCCCGGCATCGCCATAGTTGCCCTCCGGATAGCCGCCCTCCTCAGGCTGTTCCTCAGCGCCGCCCACCACGCCGGCATCACCGTAGTCGCCTTCCACATACTGGCCGCCCTCGCCCTCCAGTCCAGGCGCGCTGCTGGCCTTGCGGGGCTCGTCGTCACGTGCAGGGTTCTCAGTCATGGCTGGTCTCTCCTTTGAGGTTCCGCGTCCACCTGGGCGCAGTTGGAGTCTACTCAGCCCGGGCGGGGCGAAACAGGGGTTGGCTGCAACTCGCTGGCACCCACCGGCGCGCGGCCACCCGCGCCTGCGGAGCGGCCTGCTTCGTGTGCGTGGCGTGACGCGCCGGGGCGGATTAGCCCACGGTGAAGCCCGCCAGCCCCGCCAGGACGGCGAGATGGTGCTCAAAGAGTTCATCGCGGGCGCTGAACATGTCAGGGCCATACTGGCCGAACACCTCGAAGCTCACGGCGCCGAACAGCGACGTCCACACGAGAACGCCGCTTGCTATCAGGCCGTCAGGGACCGCGAGCCCGAGTCCGCCGCGGACCATGTCCAAGTCGGCAGCCAGCGCGGGAGGCACGACGGCGGCACGCTCCGGCGCCGTTAGCGAACCCGCACGGTAGGCGGTGTCGAGTATCCCGACCAGGGTATAAATCACCCGGGTGCCGGGGGTTGTGGTTTGGCCGGCGGGCGCCTGATAGCCGGGCACCGGGCTGCCGAACAGCAGTCCGTAGCGTGCGGGCTCCCGCAGGGCCCAGTCCCGGACAGTGAGTCCCAATGCCGCGAACCGACCGGCGAAGTCCCCCTCAGGCCTGGCACTCACAGCTGCATCCACCGCATCGCCAAGTTCGTTGTAGGCGTCCACCAGCAGGAGGGTGAGCAGTTCGTCGCGGCTGGCCACATACCGGTAGACGGCGGACGAGACCACGCCCAGGTCCCTGGCCACGGCACGGAGTGACAATGCTGCCGCGCCGTGGGTTGCGAGATGGTCCCGGCCCAGCCGGACGATGTCCGCAATGGTCTGGGCACGGGCCCGCTCCCTGGGCGTCCGGAGGGTGGTTTCCGCGCTTGCGGCAGCGTCGCTCATGGGTCCAGCATGGCACAGAGCAGAGCACTGTCAACAATTGAGAGCACTGCTCTTGACGTCTGCTCGGGCAGGGGCGCATCCTTACTGGAGGGCGGGGCTCTCAATAATTAGAATTCCTGAAGGAGAAGCCATGAACGATCTTCACGTCGTCACCGGAGCAGGCCCTGTTGGCTGGGCGGTTGCGGAACAGCTGGCCGGGCAGGGCAAGCACGTCAAGGTGCTGACCCGGTCCGGCTCCGGCCCTGAGCATCCGCTGGTGGAACGGCTGACCGTCGACGTCCAGGACGCCAGCCAGGTGCGTGCGGCTTTCGCGGGTGCGTCCGCCGTGTTCCATTGCATCCACGGTTCCTCCTACACGGCGGAGGCATGGCGGGCGGAACTTCCCCGGGCCGAACAAACGGTGCTGGCGGCTGCGGGCGAGGCGGGCGCCGTCGTCGTGTTCCCCGAAAGCCTCTACTCCTACAGCGAGCCGGACCGGCCCATGACCGAGACCAGCCCCCGGGCCGCCCGGGGCGGCAAGCGTGGGGTCCGTACGGAACTGCTGCAGGCCCGCGACGCCTCCCCCACCAACACCGTCAGCGTCGTAGCCAGTGACTTCTTCGGCCCGCGCGTCCGGAACTCCCACGGCGGCGAGCGCATGGTTGCGCCCGTCCTGGCAGGAAAGAAGCTCTGGGTCATCGGCAGCACGGAACAGCCCCACTCGTTCACTTACGTCCCGGACCTCGCGGCGGCGATGATTCTTGGCGCGCAGATGCCGGCGCTGTGGAACAAGGTCTGGCATGCGCCCACCGGTCCGGCGGTGACGCAGCGGCAGCTGGCCACGGCGTTCGCGGAAGCCGGCGGAGCCGCCCCACCAAAGATTGGAGCCATGCCTGGTTGGGCGCTCCGGGCCATGGGCGTCTTTTCGAAGGACCTCAGCGAGCTGGCCGAAACCCTCTACCAGTTCCAAAAGCCCTTCGTGATGGACTCCGCTGTGAGCCAGGCCGCCCTGGGCCTCCGCCCCACACCCCTCGCGGAGGCAGCCGCAGCCACGGTGGCCTGGTGGCGGGCGCAGAGCTAAGGTTCCCGCCAATCCAGTCCGCCGCAACCGCGGCAGCCCCGGCTTACCGCCGGCCGGCGCCTTCCGCTTCAAACTCAGGAGCTCCGGCGTCGCGCTGCACAGCTCCGTCCAGCTCCGGCCGCCCGAGCTTGCTGGGCCACCAGATGCGTGGACCGATGTCGTACGTCAATGCCGGCACCAGCAGCGAGCGCACCAACACGGTATCCAGCAGCACGCCGAAGGCAACAATGAACGCCAGCTGCACCAGGAACATGATGGGGATGATGCTCAGGGCGGCGAAGGCGGCGGCCAGCACCACGCCGGCCGACGTGATCACGCCACCGGTCACACCCAGCCCGCGGAGGACCCCCGGACGCGTCCCATGTTTCAGCGATTCCTCCCGAACCCGGCTCATCAGGAAGATGTTGTAGTCCACGCCCAGGGCAACCAGGAAGAC
>JBDTQQ010000383.1:0-3468 GCA_039932075.1 Pseudarthrobacter sp.
GGCTGGCGCCGCCCCGTAAGCAGGCGGCCCGGTTTCGATGAGTGGCCGTTATACGAGTCCAGTCAGATCACCCCTGGATGTGACTCCCAGTTTGGTGAAGACCTGGTAGAGGTGGCCTTCCACGGTGCGGACGGAGACGCCCATATCCAGCGCAATGTCGCGGTTGGAGGCACCCCTGCCCGCGAGGCGGGCAATCTGCCGTTCCCTGCTGGTCAAAAGAGGGCTGCCGCTGCTGGGAACGATGGGCAGGCTGGCCACAGTGGAAGCGAGGATGTCCAGCCGCGCCTGGGCAGTCCTTGCTGCGGCAGGGTCGCCCGCCTGGCGGGCGTAGTCAACAGCCAGCGCCATGCAGCGCGCCTCCACGGAATCCAGTTCCAGCGTGGCGGCCAACTCCCCGCCTGCGAGCAACGTCTTGGCGTCATGGGTCCGGGTGCCCACGGCAATCAGCCGCGAGATTTCCGCCAAGGGACCTTGGCGGTGACCGGCCACCTCTTCGAGCAAGCGGAAGTCAGCCTCTGTACCGGGGACCGTGGCCCCCAGGAGGCTGATCCCGGCGAGCGTGTACCTCCCTGCCGCGATGTCGCGGCGCGCAGATTCCTTCAGCCGGTTGACGGCCTCGGTGTCGTTCAGCCACCGGCCAGCCATGTCGGCGCAGAAGTCAGTGATGCTCCGGGTAACGTGATCGCCGGCGCCGCCCGTCCGCTGCAACTTGTCCAAATATTTCCGGGACTGACCGGCATTGCCCAACTGTGCATAAGCGAACGCAACAGCTGCGTAAGCTTCGCGGCGGATGCCCTGGGCGGGCCGCAGCTCCAGTTGGGCCACCGCTGACAGCAGCGAATCCAAGGCGACGGCGCCACGCCCCGCGAAGACGTGAGCGATCCCGGCCGCCAACTCGGTGGCGGCGCTTCGGTAGGGAAGCTGGTGGATCTCACGGGCTGCGGGATCGAGGAGGTCGATGCAACGGTGCCACTGCCCGGCGGTCAACAGGACATAATAAGCGCGTTCGGTGAAAGTCTCCCGCAGGCCCACGATTTGGGCGGCGTCGGAAATCTGGCCGCCCAACTGCCTCATGAGGCTTAAGGCATCCATCTCCCGCCCGGTCATGGCCAAGGCGGTCATCAGGATCATTGCGGAATTCATCCGGAACCAAAGATCGGGGTTCAGCCCGGGGTCAGCAGCGGCTTCCAAGCCCGGAATGGCCGCTGCGTAATCTCCCGCGAACACCCTGTACTCGAATTCGCTGAGGCTGATCCTGTTGGCTGCAGCGGCAACAGGGTCAGGCCATTCCTTCGCGTTACCAGGTTCCGATCCAAGCCGCTCCCGTGCCGTCTGCAGGAGGGCCGGTACCCTGTCGGCGTGGTCGGGCAGCCAAACCATGACCCGTGATTTTGCTGCGATGACTTGGGCGTATTCCTGTACATCCAGGCTATCCAGCTGCGGCTGTGAGATATCGTCCAGGGCGGCCATCGCCTGGAGGGGAAGATCCAGGAGCAGGTAGGCGGCAGCCTTCTGCCGCTGGCCGGCTACCCATTGGGGATCGTTGCGCCTCAGTGTCTCGGCATATTTGAGCGCGAAGTGCGGGTCAAAGAGCTGAACGGCCGCTTCGGCCGCGGCCAGCGACATGGCCGGACTCAGCTCGGCCTCACACTCGTGCGTCCACGCAGCGAACGCCATCAGCTCTTCCACGGTCATGCCGGCCGGGTCGGGTTCCTGGCCGCCCAGAAGCACATTCCGCAGTTCCCGCCGCCTGGTAATACTGAGCCAGGAGCGCACAACGTCACCGAGGTACATTTCGCGCAGTGAAACCCAGCGGCTTTCGGTCGCGTCGATCTCCAGCAGCCCTGCATCTTCCATGTCCGCTACGATGCCTGCACCGTAGACAGCAGTGAGCCGTGACAGCTCCACCCGCCGGGCGCAGGAAAGCATTTCGATGACTTCCCGCTCCGAGGGAGATTGCCGGGACCATCGCGACCGCACGATGTCCTCGAGGCTAGCCGCGCCGTCGAGCACTACCTTGTCCCGCAGTGTCCAGACCGAATCCGACAGCACCAGATTTCCGGACTGCTGCTGCTCGGCTACCAGCGCCTTGAGCAGCAGCGGGTTTCCTCCCACCATCGTGTGGAAGGTACTGACTAAGGACGCGGAGACCCGGTGACCCAGCAGGGAAAGCAACACCTGGCGGGTCTGCAGCTCATTAAGGTTGTCCAGCCTGACCTCAGTCAGCCGGCGGTCGGTGAGAAGCCAATGGAAGTCTGCCGGAAGATCGCTGACCTTGGGCGCCACGGCAACAATGCGTGCGGTTCCGGTCAGGAGGATGTTCAGCAGGACACCAGCACTCATGTCGTCAATGCTGCCTGCAGTATCCAGGGTGATGACGCATTGGCGTCCGGCGGCGTCGCTCCGGATCAGTGACGTTATGCCACGCAGTATCGCAGTTGGCGAGCCCATATATGCCTGGGGAAGACGCGCAAGAAGGAACGCCAGGCAGCCGTAAGGGGTGTCTCCCGTCGTGGTCCCGCAGCGCAACTGCAGGGTCCAGACATCGGGGCCAAGCTCGGATACGGCAGTCCTGGCCAAGGATGACTTGCCGACACCGCGACCGCCCGTGATGACCACGCCAAGGGAGTCGACGCTGGTCAGCGCCGTGCGGACGGCTTCGAGATTGGCACTGCGTGCTGGCGCAGACCATCGCTGCGCCTCTGACATGCCGACGGTCTCCGTCCGCATGTCAGGGTCATTGAGCTGTGACCCACGTTCCCAGCTGAGTGGCTCGATTGACATGAACTTATCCCCTACGTCCCATATGCGGGAACAAGCCCCATCGCCCCCCGCTTACGAAGAAGACTACCCCTAGGCAAGGAAGACTGAACAGGGATTGGGCATTTTTAGTGCGATTGCTACACGTCGGTTCTCGCCGGGTGGAACTTCTGCTGCGCCGCCGTCAGCCCGTCCCTTACCAGCATCTCCACGGCATCAGCTGCCTCATCCAGCAGAAACGGCACGTCCTTGCGTTCCGTGGTGCCAAAATCGCGGAGCACGTAGTCGGCGGTATCCATGCGGCCAGGCGGGCGGCCCACCCCCACCCTGACCCTCAGGTAGTCCTTGGTGCCGAGCACTTTGGAGATGTCCCTGAGTCCGTTGTGGCCGCCCTCGCCACCGCCACACTTGAGCTTAACGGTGTTGAACGGGATATCAATTTCGTCGTGTACCGCCACCACACGGTCTGGTCCAATGTCATAAAAATTCACCAAGGCCGCCACGGGTCCGCCTGAGACATTCATGTAGCTCAGCGGCTTGGCCAGCACCACGCGCGGGCCACCAATCCCCAACCGCCCTTCGAGGACCTGGGCCCGGGCTTTATGGGATTTGAACTTTCCGCCCACCCGGCCAGCGAGTTCGTCAAGAACCATCTGGCCGACGTTGTGCCTGTTGCCTTTGTATTCGGCTCCGGGGTTGCCGAGGCCG
>JBDTQQ010000384.1:0-3462 GCA_039932075.1 Pseudarthrobacter sp.
TCCGGCGTGGACCAGATCCCGCCGCAGTACCGCAGCGTCGGCAAGGTCCTCGGTGCGTCGCGGCTGCAGCTGGCATTGCAGATCATCCTTCCCGCCGCCCTCCCCGGCTACCTGGGCGGCCTCAAGCAGGGCTGGGCCTTCTCCTGGCGCTCGCTCATGGCCGCGGAAATCATCGCCGTGGGCGGGACCATCGGCTTCGGCCTGGGCTCGCTGCTGGACCAGGGCCGGGACCTGTCCGACATGGCAATCGTGATGGCAGCCATCCTGCTCATCCTGGCCGTTGGCATCCTGATCGAACTCCTGGTGTTCGGGCCGATCGAGAAGCGCCTCCTCCGCAGCCGCGGCCTCCTCGCCGGCAGCACCCGCTAAGTCCCAGGACGGCACCCCACGCCGGCACCCGAGGCAACGCAAAGCCCGACGGCGAGGCCTGCCGTCGGGCTTTGCTGCACCTTCGGAGCCCGGCTGTTTGCGCCGCAGCCGACCTGGGGCACATCGACACGGACACGCCGCGGTTTGGGCCGGTTCAGGTCCCGACCACCGGCAATGTGCCCCACGACGGCGACGAGTGCGGCTCATCCGGGAACGGCGGCGGGCCAATGATCTCAATACCGCCGTTCAGACGGCCCGATTCTCTGATCCTGCCGAAGTCCACCTGGCGCCCACCCCCGTCGGGGCCGCCAACTCCAGCGTCAGGGGCAGCACCGACGGGCTCGCTCGCGCCATCGTAGAAGGCCTGGGCTATTCCGGGCGTCTGCAGGCACAAGATTCGGGTTCCCTCCTGCAGCACTTTGAAGGCGTGCGGAACGCCGCGAGGGGCCACGGCTACTCCGCCTGCGGCGAGGCGATGCTCGGTCCCGTCCATGCTGAACAGGATCTCCCCGGTCAGGACGTACAGCGTTTCATCGGACTCCGGGTGAGTGTGCAGGGGAGTGACCTTATTGAGCGCCATTTCGTCTTCGAAGAGCAGGAACGCACCCGCAGTCTCCTCTGAAGTGGCCTTCCAGGTATGCACCCCTCCGCCGAAAAACCAGCGCCGGGCTCCTTCGCCTGGCTGGCGCACTATTGCTGATGCTGAAGGCCTGGTCTCCATGTTGTTCGCCTCGATGGTCGTGGAATGGCTTATGGGACTGGCGTCCCATAACAAGACTGGGGTACCATAAGTCGCATGTCAAGACCCTATGTGGATGTTGGAAGAACGGGGCAAAAACGGCGCACGCTGGATGCGCTGGTGGCGGCCGCGCGGGACATCGTGGCGGCTGGTGCCACGCCCACGGTTGACGACGCCGCGCTCGCGGCGGGAGTAGCCAGGAGCACGGCCTACCGGTACTTTCCCGGCCAAAGAGAGTTGCTTGCGGCCGCCCACCCTGAGACCGCACGGACGTCCATGTTGCCGGATAATCCGCCGGAAGGTGTGGCTGAGCGGTTGGATGCCGTGGTGGTTGAGTTCACCAGCATGATCGTCGAAACCGAGGCGCAGCAGCGGACCATGTTGCGGCTTTCCCTGGAACCGGCCGAGGGGCAGCGGCTGCCGTTGCGCCAGGGGCGGGCCATTGGCTGGATCACCGAGGCGCTTGCCCCTCTTCAGGAACGGCTCACCGATCAGGAGATCCATCAGCTCGTCCTCGCGATCCGCAGCGCCATAGGCATCGAGTCGTTGGTGTGGCTTACGGACATTGGGGGCCTGAGCAGGGACGCCGCCGTCGCGTCGATGCGGTGGTCGGCCAACGCGCTGCTTAACCAGGTACTTTCGCAAGGGCCACCAGGGGTCACCCGCTAGCTCTGCGCCGGTTTCGGTTCCCGCGGGAGTCACCCAACTGGGGCACTTTGACACGGACACGCCGTGGATTGGGCCGGTGTGGGGCCCGGACGCAGGCAATGTGCCCCACGACGGCGCCGCAATGGCTCGGCCCGGCTTTGTGACGCGGCGTTACCTTACGTGAACGGGTGTTTCCGAGCCGTTGTTGGCCAGTGTGACGCGGCCCTACCGTTGATCCATGGCAATTCAGGATATTTACCCCACCGCGCTGCGGCTCCTCGGCCGCCCCGTGCTGGTGGTGGGCGGCGGCCCGGTGGCTGCCCGCCGCGCCAAGGGACTGCTCGACGCCGGTGCGCAGGTCACCGTTGTGGCTCCCGTTGCCTCCGCTGCGCTCCAGGAACTGGCCGACGCCGGTCTCCTCACCTGGGTGCCGCGCGCGTACCGCCCGGAAGACGTCGACGGCGTCTGGTTCGTTCATACGGCAACCGGCGATTCCGCCGTGGACACCCGGGTGTCGTCCGACGCCGAAGCGCAGCGCATCTGGTGCGTCAACGCCTCCGACCACGAAGCCTCAGCCGCCTGGACTCCCGCAGTCGCCGTGGTTGATGACGTGCACATTGCAGTGAACGCCGGGGGAGACCCGCGCCGCGCCATGGCCCTGCGCGACGCCGTCGCCACCGCACTGGAAACGGGCGACCTCCCGTTGCGCCGCCGCCGCGCCCACCGCGGTTCTGTTGCCCTGGTCGGCGGCGGGCCCGGCGACAGCGGCCTCATCACCGTCCGCGGCCGCCGGCTCCTGGGCCAGGCCGACGTCGTGGTTGCCGACCGACTTGGCCCGCGCGAACTGCTCAACGAACTGGCCCCGGACGTCCGCGTGATTGAGGTCGGCAAGACGCCCGGGCACCACCCCGTGCCGCAGGCCGAGATCAACCGCATCCTCGTGTCCGAGGCAGAGCACGGCCACCGCGTGGTCCGGCTCAAGGGCGGTGACCCGTACGTCCTTGGTCGCGGCGGCGAGGAAGCCGAATACTGCCGGCAGCACGGCGTCGAGGTGGAAGTGGTCTCCGGCGTCACATCCGCGATCTCCGTTCCTGCCGCAGCCGGCATCCCTGTGACCCACCGCGGCCTGGCCAAAGGCTTCAGCGTGGTGACCGGCCACGAGGAACTGTCCGAGGTCCCCGCCCGGGCAGACCACACTGTTGTGCTGCTCATGGGGGTGGGCCAACTGCGCGGTTCGGCGTCCGCTCTGGGCAAAGCCGGTCTCCCGGCGGACACCCCCGTTGGTATTGTTGAAAACGGCTATTTGCCGAATCAGCGCGTGACCATTGGCACGCTAGGTTCCATCGCCGACCAGGCAGAAGCCGCCGGCGTCGCAAATCCTGCCGTGATTGTGATCGGCGACGTTGTCCGCGTCAGCCCGTTCGCGCCGTCGCACTTCAAGACAGCGGACTACAGCACCACCACCCCGAACCAGCCCCGAGTCCTCACCACCTAGCCACCCACCCAACTAGCTCGCACTTAACGCACCGAAAACGCGATTTCACGACCTTAACTGGGAGCCAGTTGGGACGGACCGAAGAAAAGGAACACAGCCGTGTCATCAAGCACCTCCGTAGGATCTGCCGAGCGTCCGCTGCGCGTCGCCGTCGTGGGCTCCGGCCCGGCCGGCGTCTACGCCGCGGACATCCTCACCAAGAGCGAGGCCG
>JBDTQQ010000385.1:0-3458 GCA_039932075.1 Pseudarthrobacter sp.
TTCACCCAGGACCTGATCGACACCTGGATCGAGTACAAGTACGAGTACGAGATCCGCCCGCTGTCCCTGCGCCCGAACCCGTACGAGTTCGAGCTCTACTACGGCGTCTAGCACACCTCGGGGCTGACCCGTTCAGTCTCAAACAGTCCGCCCGGACAGCCAGCAACCATGCTGAGCCGTCCGGGCGGACTTTTTATGTCTGGCTTTTTGCGTCCGGGAGGTGCGGCGCAAGGTGGAGGCTGGCTCCAGACGTGCTGAGACCAAGAGCCAGCCCCCTGACATGTGCTCCCCCGGACGAAGACTTTCCAAGCCTTCCCCCCAACAAGGACTGAAGAACACCGCCACCCACATGATGGGTCAATGTGCGCCCGGAGGCAATGCTGTGGGTGCGTGTCTGGCTGAATTATCCCGTGAAGGCGCAGAACATGGTCCGTTGCGGCCCGGAACTGCCGCCGAGGTACTGCCCGTAGTCAGCGAATCCTGCGTTCCGGTAGGCGGCCTGGGCTGCCGGGTTGTCCTCGTTGACTGACAGCACGACGCCGGTCTGACCGCCACCGTGCCTCGCTGTCAGTTTGGCTGCGGCCGCCACTGCCGCGGTAGCCGCAAGCCGCCCCAGTCCCCTGCCCTGGCGCCGGCGGTCTATCACGAACCCGCGCAGCAACCAGGCGGAGTCGTCATCCAGCCAGCCGGCGAGGGTTGCGGCTCCCGTCTGCAAGGTCAGGATGCCGACTGCGGTCCCGTTGGAGTCAATGGCGAAGGGATGCCGGCTGTCCTCTTCCAGACCCACGAGCGCCATCCGCAAGGGTTCACCCACGAACCTCCGGTGGGCAGAAATGACCTCGAGTTCGGCGATCTCGCCGAGCTTCACGGCGCGGGCGTCGTCATCCACATCCTTCAGCGGCACCAGCCACACATTTTCAGGCATAAAAGTCGCTTATCCAACACGCATTGCGGTGACCCTGCCGCATGCCGATCTCCCGATTAGAGAACCTTGGACAGGAAGTCCTGGGTCCGCTGCTGCTGCGGATTTCCGAACAGCTGCTCCGGCTTTCCCTGCTCGCAGATAACACCGTCCGCCATGAAGAGCACGCGGTCGGCGACTTCGCGGGCAAAGCCCATTTCATGCGTTACCAAAACCATGGTCATGCCTTCGCCAGCCAGGTCCTTGATGACCTGCAGCACCTCGCCGACCATCTCGGGGTCGAGCGCGGACGTAGCTTCATCGAAAAGCATGATGTCCGGGTTCATGGCCAGCGCCCGGGCTATCGCGACGCGCTGCTTCTGGCCGCCTGAGAGCGACGCCGGGCGGGCGTCGGCCTTCTCGGCCAGTCCGACGCGTTCCAGCAGCTTCAGGGCGTTTGCCCGGGCCTCGTCCTTGCCCTGCTTCTTCGACTCCACCGGTGCCAGCATGATGTTCTCGATGACCGACATGTGCGGAAACAGGTTGAAGTGTTGGAAGACCATGCCGATGTGGCGGCGGACCTCGTTGATGTCCACTTTGGGGTCCGACACATCGAAACCGTCCACGGTTACATGACCTGCGGTGATGTCCTCAAGCTTGTTCAGGCAGCGCAGGAACGTGGACTTGCCCGAGCCGGAGGGACCGATCACGCATACCACCTCGCCCTCGGCAACCTCCGCGTTGATGCCTTTGAGGACTTCATGCGCCCCGAATGACTTCTTGAGGTCCCTGACCGAGATCTTGCTCGCGGCGCTTACTGCTGTGCTCATTTGTTGAACCTCTTATCTGCAACGTTGGCCAGTTTGGTCAGGAGCATGATCACCACGAAGTACAGAACAGCGACAATCAGCAGAGTTTCGGTAATCCGGAAGTTTCCGGCGTAGATCTGCTGGCCTTGGTAAAGAAGTTCGGCGAAGCCGATGGCGAGCAGTAGTGAGCTGTCTTTAAGCATGATGATTAGCTGGTTTATCAGGGACGGCGTCATGATTTTGAAGGCCTGCGGGACCACAACCTTCTGCATGGACTTGGCGTAGCCCAGACCCAGGCTGCGGCTGGCTTCGAGCTGGCCCGGGTCCACGGATTGGATGGATCCGCGGACGATTTCGGTGATATAGGCACCGGAGTTCAGGCTCAGGGTCAGCACGCCCGCCACCCAGATGTCGATCGGCTGGCCGGTGAGCTGCGGGATGCCGAAGTAGAAGAAGAAGGCCCAGACCAGCAGCGGGGTCCCGCGGAAGACGCTGACAAAGGTGGTTGCAATGCCGCGCAGCAGCACGCTGGTGGAGATCTTCAGGAAACCCATGAACAGGCCGATCAGCATCGCGATCGCGAAGGAGATGGCGGTAACCAGCACCGTGTTGCCCAGGCCCTTCATGAGCGCCGGAAAGCTATTGACCAGCAGATCCCAGAAGCTGGACGGGGTAGCCTGCGTCGGGTCCTTGAGGTACTTGTCCAGGATTTCCTGGTACTTACCGGTCGACTTCAGCTCCCCCAGGCCGGTGTTGAACGCCTGCAGCAACTCCGGGTTCTGGCCCTTGTTAACGGCGAATCCGTAGGAGCCGCCCTTTTCCTTCTCTGACACGGCCTTCAGCCCGTTGTTCTGGCTGATCCCGTACGCCAGGACGGGGTAGTCATCAAAGACCGCGACAGCGTTCCCGGACTTCACAAGCTCGTACATAGTGGCGGACTGGTCCAGGGACTTGACCGTGAAGCCGTACTTGTCCGCGATCGACTTGGCGAACGTTTCGCCCTCGCTGCCGGTCTTGGCCGTGACCGTCTTGCCCTTGAGGTCCTCGTAACCCTTGATGTCCGGGTTGGACTTGGCGACGGCCATTTGGACACCCGACTCGAAGTAGGGGTCGGAGAAGTCGTAGATCTGCTTGCGGGGCTCTGTGATGGACATGCCGGCGATCACGCCGTCCACCTGGTTGGAGGACAGCGCCTGGAGGGCCGCGTTGAAGCCGAGCGATTTGATCTCGACGGCGAATCCCTGCTTCTTCGCGATCTCCCGGATGATGTCCATGTCGATGCCGGTCAGTTCACCGGCCGCATCCCGGAACTCGAACGGGGCAAAGGTGGTGTCTGTGCCAATGACGAAGGTCTTGCCTGAAAGGCTCGACGGCGCGGCGGCCGGCGCTGAGCCGACCATGGACGCGGCTGTGTCTGCCGGCGCGGCTGCGGCGCCGACGGCACCGAAGAGCATGGCGGCAAAGGCCAGCAACGCTCCGATGACCGTGACCGTTCGCGGCCTGTTGGCCCCGGTCTGCTGGAGTCTGGACAAGTTCAAACAACCCCTAGGTATGTGCGGCAGCCGGCCCGTGGACCGGCAAACTAACCCCTAGAGGCTACCCGCATTTGGCGGCTATCGTCGCCAGCGCACCCGCCGACGCACCAGCAGGGGGTCCTGTCCGGCCGTCAATGACCGTAGAAAACCTTCTCGAAGACCGCCCGGGCCCGCCTGCTCAGGCGGAGGTAATCCTCTTCCAAAGCGGCGGCG
>JBDTQQ010000386.1:0-3451 GCA_039932075.1 Pseudarthrobacter sp.
GGTGGCCGAGGACCAGGCGTTTGTGGACGTCGGATTCTGGGGCGGCGCCATCCCCGGCAACAAGGCGGACCTCCGTCCGCTCCACGATGAAGGCGTTTTCGGCTTCAAGTGCTTCCTGCTGCACTCCGGGGTGGACGAGTTCCCGCACCTGGACGCGGATGAGATGGAGGAGGACATGGCCGAGCTGAAGTCCTTCGACTCGCTCATGATCGTCCATGCCGAGGACTCACACGCCATCGACCGCGCACCCCATCCCGGCGGCGATCACTACGAAACCTTCCTCGCCTCGCGCCCCCGCGGCGCCGAGAACAAGGCCATCGCCGAGGTCATCGAACGCGCCCGCTGGACCGGTGCGCGCGCGCACATCCTGCACCTCTCGTCGTCGGACGCGCTGCCCATGATCGCCACCGCAAAGCGCGACGGCGTCAAGCTCACCGTGGAGACGTGCCCGCACTACCTCACGCTGATGGCGGAGGAGATCCCGGACGGTGCCACCGCGTACAAGTGCTGCCCGCCCATCCGGGAAGCCTCCAACCGTGAGCTGCTGTGGCAAGGCCTGCAGGACGGCACCATTGACTGCATCGTCTCCGACCACTCCCCCTCCACCCTGGACCTTAAGGACCTGGAAAACGGCGACTTCGCCGTGGCCTGGGGCGGCGTCTCGTCGCTGCAGCTGGGCCTGTCCCTGGTGTGGACCGAAGCCCGGCACCGCGGGATCCCGCTGGAGCAGGTCGTATCGTGGATGGCCGAGAAGCCCGCCGCCCTGGCCCGCCTCGGCAACAAGGGCCAGCTTGCCCTGGGCTACGACGCCGATTTCGCCGTCTTCGCCCCGGACGAGGCCTTCGTGGTGGACGTCTCCAAGCTCAAGCACAAGAACCCCATCACCCCCTATGACGGCAAAGCCCTCTCCGGCGTGGTGCGGCGAACCTACCTGCGTGGCAGCGTGGTGGACGGCCAGACCCCCACCGGCAAGCTCATCCGCCGCGGCGGGATCTAACCGGATCAGTGGCAACCGAATCCCGTTCCCCCCTTGCTACCTGCGCCCATGCTCCGGCACCTCCGCCGCGGTCACCCAGGCCCAAGGCGTGGGGCCTTGCAGTCTGGGTCACGACCGGTGTCAACCAGGTACCAAGTGACGCGCTGATTGCCAGCGCGGCCCAGGAGCTGTTGGCACGCGCCCTGAAAATTGCCCCGGAGGTGGAAGTCCACTTTTGGCCTGCCGCCGGGGCCGCAACTTCCGCCGTCGGCAACCCTGGGGAGGGTACTCGTGACGGCGGAAATCCGGAGCCGTCGTCGTCCCCTGCGGAGGACTCCCCGCCAGCGGACGACGACGGTTCCTCCCACCGGCCGCTGCGGTGCGCCGCACCCGGCCTGCTGTCCGTAGACCTCTGCAGGGGGCCCGTGCTGCTGGACGGAACACCCGTCCCGTTGACCGGCGTGGAGCACCGCGTGCTGCAGTATCTCGCCGAAAACTGTTCCCGTCCGGTGGGCCGGAAGGAACTGCAACGGGTTCTGGAGTCGCTGGAATTTCCCGGCTGCACGCCGCGTTCGATCGACGTTTATGTGGGCCGCCTGCGCCGGAAACTCGGCACGGCACGCCATGCCATCGCCACCATACGGGGTGGCGGATACCAGTTCACGCTCGGCTCCAGGGCAACCATCCGAAACCCGTCCGAATACGCCATCTGACAGCAACAGTCACCCCGATACCCCGCTCATCCGACCAGTCAAGGATCGTCAAACCCATGAACCCGAACCAGCCGCATTCCCTCCGCCTCCAGCCCGGCAGCGACGCGCCGGACTTCACCCTTAGCGATGCCGCCGGGAGGCCGGTGTCCCTCTCGGATTACCGGGGCAGGAAGGTCATCGTGTACTTCTACCCCAAGGCCGCAACGCCGGGCTGCACCACCGAAGCCTGCGATTTCCGTGACAATCTTGCCTCGTTGCAGCGCGAAGGGTACGAGGTCCTGGGCATCTCTCCCGACGCTCCCCAGGCCCTGGCGCAGTTCAGCGACGACTTCACCCTTACCTTTCCCCTCCTCTCGGACGAGGATCATTCCGTTGCCTTTGCCTATGGCGCGTGGGGCGAAAAGCTCCTCGGCGGGCAGGTCGTAGAGGGTGTCATCCGGTCAACTGTCGTTGTTGACCCCCAGGGCAGGGTGACCCTGGCGCAGTACCATGTCGAAGCGTCGGGCCACGTGGCTGCCCTCAAAGGCGAATTGGCAATGACGGCACTTCGCCAGTAGGCGTAATTCCCGACGTCGGAGGCTTGTGGCTATCCGCGAACAAGCCGCCACAGGGACGTGACCTCGGCCGCGCGCGCCTCGAACAGAGGATCGTCGCGGTCCGAGGCCTTCGGATGCGTCGGCTTCGTGTCGAGCCGCTCCACCACCTTCAGCCCGGCCGCCTTGATGGCGGCCAGCAGATCCTCACGCGACCGCAGGCCAAGGTGCTCGGCCAGGTCGGAGAGGACGAGCCAGCCCTCCCCGCCCGGCTCCAGATGGTCGGAGAGTTCGTTCAGGAAGCGGAACAGCATCCTGCTCCCGGGGTCGTAGACGGCGCTGTCCAGGGACGAATGCGGCGTGGCCGGAATCCACGGCGGGTTGCACACGATCAGCGGTGCCCGTCCGGGCGGGAACATGTCGGTCAGGACGGCCTCGGCACGGTCCTGGACACCGAGGTTCCGGAAATTCTCACCGGCGCAGGCGATGGCACGCGGTTCGTTGTCCGTCGCCACCACGCGGTGGACGCCACGGCGGGCGAGCACGGCAGCGAGCACCCCGGTGCCGGTTCCGACGTCGAACGCCAGCGTGTCAGAGGGCAGCGCAGCGGCGGCCACGAGATCCACATACTCACTCCGGGTGGGGAAGAACGTGCCATAGTGCGGATGGATGCGGCCCTGCAAAGCATCGACGTAGACGCCCTTCCGTCGCCACTCGTGGGCGCCAATTGCCCCGACAAGCTCAGGCAGGGACACCACGGAAGATTCGCCGATATCACCGTACGCTTCAGCAGCGGCCTCCCGGACATCCGGTGCGCGGCGCAGCGGCACCACCGGGCCCGGATCAAGAGGAATCAGCAGCAGGCCGAGAATACGTGCACGATGCGAGCGGGACTGGCGATGCCGATAAAACCTATCGGCCGGAGTTCCTGCGGACTCTTTCTTTCCGGCGCCTACCCGCCGGTCCATGGCGTTGAGGATCTGCCGCGCATTGTGGAAGTCACCGTGCCAGAGCATCGCGATCCCCTGTGACGCCATCCGGTTCGCATCATCAGCCGTGAGCGAGTCGTCCACCACTTCGACGCGCGTCGGTGCCGGTCTGCCGTTCGCCGAAAGCCATCGCGCGGTCCTACTCTCACCAGCCTCCACCCAGGTCACGACGGCGGGCTCATCCGTCGCAGCTGCGCGCGAGGGATTGAGGGCCGTCGTCGGGATTCCCACGGGAGCTGG
>JBDTQQ010000387.1:0-3403 GCA_039932075.1 Pseudarthrobacter sp.
GGCTGAAAGCGCTTGTTGACAACGTCTTCTGGCGTCAAAGCCATCTGGTCACCTCATTGGTCTAGTTAGTCAGTAGGCCTTCCGGCCGTCAAAACTACGGTACCTAAAATTTGTCTGGTTCCTCTAATTCAACACTGGGTGTCAAACTGGAGATTTCTTTCGCTTCACAGGGATGAGTTCCGTTCGAGGAACCACCCCTGAAGTGCTAGGTCTTGTCGAAGATTACGCGAATCCCCTGGTCACCGCCATTGCGATACTCACGGCGATGAAGAGAACCAGGAATCCGAGGTCCAGAGTCACGCCGCCGAGCCTCAGCGGGGGGATGACCCGCCGGAGCCCCTTGAGTGGCGGATCGGTCACCGAATACACCGTGTGGGCGGTCACGAGGGCCGCACCGCGGGGGCGCCATTCGCGGGCAAACATCTGCACCCAGTCAAAGACCAGGCGGATGATCAGGGCTACGAAGAACAGCAGCAGGGCTATATAGAGAAGTCCGAAAACAATTCCCATGACTTAACTCATATCTCCATGTCCATTCCGGATACCGCAGTGCCCTGCCAACGTTTCTTGTCTATTTCAGCACAGATGCCAGACAGGTGTCCCTGCCTGGCATCTCCACTAAGCTTTGAGGCTAGCTTTGGTTGAAAAAGCTGGCCTGGGTCTCACTGATTTTCTTGTCATCGCCGATGACCTCGATGTACGACGGCGAAAGCAGGAAGACCTTGTTCGTGACCCTTTCGATGCTGCCACGGAGACCGAAGACGAGTCCGGCCGAGAAGTCAACGAGCCGTTTGGCATCTGCCTCGCCCATGTCGGTGACGTTCATGATCACGGGAATGCCGTCGCGGAAACTCTCACCGATGAGCTTGGCGTCATTGTAGGACCGTGGGTGGATCGTGGTGATCTGCCGAAGTCCGGACGTTTCTTCGCGGCTCGAGGCCGCACGCTTGATGGGGGTCACTGGTGCGCGGTATTCCTCTTCAGGGGCGTGGACCGATTCACGGCTGACTTCGCGGACCGGTGCAGGGGCCCGGCGTTCCTCGCGGTCAGCTTCCATTGAATCGTCCTCGTCCTTACGTGTTGTGGTGTGCTCGGACTCGTAGTGTTCATCGCCGTCGGCGAGCCCAAGATAGATCATTGTCTTGCGCAGAGCGCCGGCCATGGTCGACTCCTAATCGTGTCCGTAGGCGGGCCGCCCAATAACTTGACAGCACTGGAATCCCCCGCCACTCACTTCCTATGTGGTCGACGCTACCCCACGGCGGGACGTGATCCGAGAATATCGGAACCGATTCGCAGGTGTGTCGCCCCGAACCTGATTGCCGCTTCCAGGTCCTGGCTCATACCAGCAGAGATGGCTGTTGCAGACTGATGCACTGCCACGAGGGACGCTGAAATGGCGGCAAGTTTTTCGAAGGCCGCCTCGGGAGTGGCCCCGAGTGGGGCGACGGCCATCACTCCTGCCAGCTCCAGCCCGTCGGCCGCGGCCAGCCGGTCGGCCAGGAGCGGGACTTCAGCCGGCGCGGCGCCACCGCGGTGCGCGCCGGCGTCGTCATCGAGACTGACCTGAATGAAACACTGCAGGGCGCCGCGGCCGGTCCGGTCTTGCTCGACGGCGATGGCGCGCTCCAGACCATCAACCAGACCAGGCCGGTCGATGGAGTGGACGGCATGGGCGTATTTGGCCACAGACTTGGCTTTCTTGCTCTGCAACTGTCCGACGAAATGCCAGTTGAGCCCGAGGTCGGCCAGCTCTGCCGCCTTGGCCGAGGCTTCCTGATCACGGTTTTCACCTACATCGCGCACCCCCAAAGCAGCCAGGCGCCTGATGTCCGTGGCCGGATGGAATTTGGTGACGACGATCAGTGTGGGCAACCCATCGCCTCGGCCTGCCGCAGCTGTGGCGGATTCGATCCGCCGCTGGACCGCGGCCAGCCGCTCCGCCAACTCCGTCATCCGTGCAGTGTCTTCAGTCAAGCCCTCAGTCATGGGACCACACAAGTCCGGCAAAGCGTCCGGTGACGGAGGAACGACGGTAGGAGAACAGCTGATCACTTTCGAGCGTGCACCGCCCGGCGTACTCAAGGACCACCCCGGCGGCCTCCAGTTGGCTGCGGGCTCCAGCCGGCAGATCCAGCGCGGGAGTCCCCCAGGACGTTTCAGCCCACGTTGACGGCACACGCCCGGCCACCTGGTCACGCAGGCCAGCGGGGACCTCGTAGCAGCTGCCACAGATTGACGGGCCGAGCCAGGCCCGAATGCCGGTTGCACCGGCTGCCCGCATCCGTTCCACTGCTGCAGGCAGAATGCCGTTGGCTATTCCAGGCCTGCCCGCGTGTACAGCTGCCAGGACCGGACCGCCGTCCGGACCCTGCCCCACAAGTATCGCCGGGATACAGTCAGCCACCATGACCGCGAGCGGCAGCCCCCGGGACACCATGGCGTCGGCCGTAGGCGACGGGGTACCAGGCTCCATCATTTCCACCGTTGCGCCGTGGACCTGGTCCATGAACCGCAGGGACCCCGGGGCCAGGTCCGCGGCGTCCTCCAGGACTCCTCGGCGCCGCCGGACCTCAAGGGCGTCGTCCCCGACATGGAGGGCGAGATTGCCGGCGTGGATGTCCGTGAAGGCCACACTCACGCCGGGTGCGACTTCAGCCCGCCAAAGGAACAAGCCGTGTCCTACTTCAGGAAGTCGGGGACATCCAGGTCATCGGCGCGGTTCCCCGAGAGATCCGGCTCCACCACTGAAGGAAGGTCGACGTCGAAGCCTGAGTCCGCGGGGACGGCCGACGGGCGCTGCTGGCCCCAGTTGCTTAGACCGGACGCTCCCACTCCGGCGTGGACGGGCTGAGTGTTCATCTGGTGGTTGCCGCCGCCGGACGTGGGGGCCTGAGCCGGCGCAGGAGCCGCGGCGGGCCGCTGGGGCGCCACCTGCGGCTGGGACTGGTCCATGGAGGGCGAAGTGGCCTTCACGTCGTCGAAACCGGCCGCAATGACCGTCACACGGGCCTCGTCACCGAGGGCGTCGTCGATCACGGCGCCGAAGATGATGTTGGCTTCGGGGTGCGCCACTTCCTGGACGAGGCGGGCTGCTTCGTTGATTTCGAAGAGGCCGAGGTCCGATCCGCCCTGGATGGACAGCAGGACTCCATGGGCGCCGTCAATGGAGGCTTCGAGGAGCGGTGAGGCGATAGCCAGTTCCGCTGCCTTTACGGCACGGTCTTCACCGCGTGCGGAGCCGATGCCCATGAGGGCCGAGCCTGCACCCTGCATGACGGACTTGACGTCTGCGAAGTCGAGGTTGATCAGGCCGGGGGTGGTGATGAGGTCGGTGATGCCCTGGACACCGGACAGCAGGACCTGGTCAGCGGAACGGAAAGCGTCCAGGACGGAGACGTTG